>NZ_JBFRMK010000032.1:942-6379 GCF_041470405.1 Shewanella sp. 10N.286.45.A1 | reverse complement strand
TTAACTGACCGGCATTAGCTCATTAGAGCGGTTTTTTTATGTTTACCAAGGTATTAACTCATTATAGCTTTAGTATATTCGCTAAGTCTTTCTCTAAGCTAACTTTAGGGCTTTCGATGATACGGCCAAGCTCAGCATTGTCTTGCTCAACGATAATGGTCGGAATACGGCCGAACTCATAGTGCTTAGCCAAACCTTGTGGGTCTTCTTTCGCTCTATCAACGCCAATGAATTGCACCGTAATATTCGGGTTATTAACCTGCTCCATAATACGGATGAATCGTGGTGTTTCACGGTGACAATCTGGACACCAAGTACCGATAATAACGGTGATTTCAGTCGGTTCAGTGATAGTTTGTAGTTGTGCTATCGTCGCTTGGTCAGCTTGGTAGTCGCTATACTCTTGGCTGAACCAGTCAAACACATTGAGTTGTTCGTTGGTAACTAATCCGGTTAAGATCACTTCTTGTTTCTCCTCGCTACAAGTGGCCATAAAACCCTCTTGTTGTTCTTCGAATCCGCAACCACTGTTGGCCATACTCTGGCTGCTAAAAAATAAAACTGTGGTGGCAAGTAATGCTTTAACGTTATTGTGCATGATTATACCTATCGCGAGAAGAAATGAATTCAGCTTTATTCAACCATGTCTTAACTAATGGGTGAAGTATGCTCTGGGAGTACTGTTATAGCGATCACTGCAATATTGTTGATTTAGTGGCAGGGCTCACACAATCGAAACTAAGGGTAGGGATGTGTAAACAAACATTGAACTTTTATTTAACTGGAAAATAAAATGCCACTCTATATTGAGTGGCATTTTTGTATTCGATTTTGCTTATTTATCTTCTTTTAACCACTGTGCAGCGCGCTTAGCAAAGTAAGTTAAGATGCCATCAGCACCTGCTCGCTTAAAGCAAAGTAGTGATTCCATCACGATAGCTTTTTCTGCTAACCAGCCATTTTGAATCGCGGCCATATGCATTGCATATTCGCCACTCACTTGGTAGGCAAAGGTCGGTACGGCTAATTCAGTTTTAACGCGGTGAACGATATCGAGGTATGGCATGCCTGGTTTAACCATCACCATATCCGCACCTTCTTGAATATCGAGTGCCACTTCGTGTAATGCTTCATCGCTGTTGGCTGGATCCATCTGGTAGCTATGCTTATTGCCACCTTTTAAGTTGCCAGCTGAGCCTACAGCATCACGGAATGGACCATAGTAGTTAGATGAATACTTTGCTGAGTACGCCATTATTTGAGTATTGACATGGCCTGCGGCTTCTAAGGCTTCACGAATTGCGCCAATACGTCCATCCATCATGTCAGACGGAGCGACAATATCTGCGCCAGCTTCAGCATGGCTTAGTGCCTGCTTAACTAAGATCTCGGTGGTGATATCATTCATGATATAGCCGGTTTCATCAATAATGCCGTCTTGCCCATGAGTAGTAAAAGGGTCAAGGGCTACATCGGTCATCACACCTAGATCTGGAAAAGCTTCTTTTAGCGCACGAACAGCACGTTGTGCTAATGCGTCTGCATTATATGCCTCTTCAGCCATCAGGGTTTTCTTTTCTGAAGGCGTAACAGGGAAAAGTGCAATCAATGGGATCCCAAGTTCTACTAACTCGGCAGCTTCTTTAAGAAGGAGATCGATTGAAAGACGCTCAACACCTGGCATAGATGCAACTTGCTCGGTACGATTGTTACCTTCCAATACAAACATTGGATAAATTAGGTCATTGGCGGTGAGCTGGTTTTCAGACATGAGGCGACGGCTAAACTCATGTTTTCGCATACGGCGCATTCTACGCTGTGGATAGGCACTAGTAATAATATTCACATTCGGCTCCAAACTTATGGTGATGTCAATCTTGCTTAAGGCTTAATCTAGCTGAGAGCTTGCTTGCACTCAATACTTTATCGGGCTCAGGATTTAATCCTGCTGCATTTCAGGGCTATATAGCATTACCCTATTGCGGCCTTCATTTTTTGCGCGATAAAGTGCTTTATCTGCCAGTTCCAATAGCAAGGTTGTATGTTGTTCAGATGAGACGATTTCGACGCTCACTCCAATACTAACCGTTAGCGGGATGGTAACGCCGCCCCAGCTAATCGGCAACTCAAAAATAGCTTTCCTTATTGACTCAGCAACTTGCAAGGCGCCTTCTTGATTCGTGTTCGGTAATATAATAGCAAACTCTTCACCGCCAAAACGTGACACTAGATCGGTTGGTCGCTTTAATTTCTGCTTTAATTCTTCTGCAATAACTCGCAAAGCTTGGTCGCCAGCTAAGTGGCCGTAGGTGTCATTAATCGATTTGAAGTGGTCGATATCTAACATGAGGATTGCCATTGGTGTTTGTTGGCGCCGGCTAATACGTCCCTCTGCGATAATACGTTTGTCGAACGAACTTCTGTTTTTAACCCCGGTTAAACTGTCAATGGTGGTTTGTTCTGTTAACTTTTGATTGGCCTCATTGAGCTCTCTTAGCGCTATCTCTAGCTCTAATGTGCGCTCTTGTACCATCTGCCCAAGTTGCTCACTACTTCTGGCTTCCATACGCAGTGACTCTTCCCGAGTCAGTTTCAGACTTTCTGCTTGCTGCAAAGCTTCCTTTTGGATCTGCATTTTGGCTAGGCGCTCGTCGTTATAACGAATTGCAAGTAGTGCAGCCATAAATACTATTTCGAAACTGAGGCCAAGCATAAAAGGGGTCTTGGTTTGCATATCAAGTTTTAGGTAGCCTAAATACATCAAGCCGGATATAAGCACTCCTAACATCATGCCTGCCCAGCCAACAGCAAAAAGTTTGGCTAGTTTATGGCCGCGAAACCCTTGTAGCAAAGAGATATACATTAACAATACGCAGCTGAGCATGACTGCGCAGATATCCATTTTTAGCGCAAGGTTATAGTCAAGAAATAACCCCATAAATAACAGCAAAACAGAAATTGCAGCACCTGCTCGGCAGATCCTTAACATAGTGCGACTATGATATTTAAGTTGCATCACCTTTTCTGAAAACAAGTAGGCGAATGCCATTGATATGCATAACAGTAGCGGAAAAATAAAGGTCTGAACCACAGGCCAATTTGGCCAGATAAAACGAAAGGCGATGCCGTGCAAGCTTGCAACAAATAAGGTCAGAGAGAGTACGTATCCTGCGTAATAGGTATAACTAAATGAGTGCGAAGTCAGGGCGATGAATAAACTGAAAATACCAATGGCAATGAGTACACCTATCTGAAAGCCATAGAGTAATGAATCTTGCTCTGAGCTCTGGTAGTAGGCGTTATCAGACCACAGTGTCACCGGAAGACTTGCTGAACCGGTTGTACTTATTCTGATGTAAAACGTATGAAAATCATCATTCTTACTGCTAAATGGATATGAAAAGTCATTGCTGATGATAGGACGTTGCGCGAAAGGAATACTGTCACCCATGATGACTTTATTGACTAACCGCTGATGATTGAAGTGATATAATTCTATAAGATCTAGGTGTGAGTTCGCGATTGAAAAAATTCTACTGGCGGCAAATGCCCCATAACTATTAAGGCTGAATTTAACCCAAAATTGCTTGTCTGCTAACCCGCGAGTAATGTCTGGAGATAGTTTATTCCACTTTGTAGAAGACAATCGGCTCACTATGTCTATATCGTCACTCTGGGTTGCTGATGTGATGTAAACCCAATCATTTAAAGGAAGTTTATCTGGAGTATTAATGTCGACTGTTAAAATATTTTCAGCATCCACAACACTTGAGTATACCAAGAGCAGGGTGAAAATAGCGCGATTAATTACCGACATCAATAGGGTAAACCAAAGAATGAGCGACTATTCTGATAAGTTTGTTGTGCAAAATCTTCAACAGATTGCTGCCTGATTTGGGCCACATACTCAGCTATATAGGGCAAGTACTTAGGTTCATTTTTACTTGATTTAGGCTTGGGACGCATGCTTCTTGGTAACAAATAGGGACTATCAGTCTCTACTAAAATGCGGTTGTCTGGGATAAGTGGTACTAGCGCAACTAGCTCTTGTCCTCGACGCTCGTCGCATACCCAGCCAGTGACACCTAAGTGGAGGTCTTGCTCTAAATACGCCGCTAAACTCTCATGGTTTCCAGTAAAACAATGCAACAGTGCAGCTGGTAAGTGTGGGCGATACTCTTTTAAAATCGCCAGAAAGTCTGCATGGGCATCGCGTTCATGCATGAGTACTGGCATTTGAAGCTCCGCTGCTAATTCTAGCTGCTCGGCAAAAGCCTGTCTCTGTTTTGGTCTAGGTGAAAAATCTCGATTATAGTCCAAGCCGCACTCACCAATGGCAACAACGCATTGGGCTAAGCTTAATTGTTTAATCTGTTCGCTACTTTGAGTTGTCCACTCGCTGGCATGATGAGGATGAACTCCTGCAGTTGAATATAGCTGTTCAGGAAATACTGTACAGAGCTCAATTGCTTTGCCGCTCTCTTCGATATGGCTGCCAATGATCAACATTGAAGATACACCGGCATTGGCAGCTTCCGCTACAACGCGATCAACTTCAGTTTCTAACTTGCTGCCAATTAAATTGACAGCAATATCCATAAACTGTGGCATTACTTGAGGCGTTTAACACGGATAGTGGTATTGCGATCTTCCATACCTAAAGTAAACGAACCTAGCGCAGCTTTTTTAATAAAGACCTCTTGTTCAGGCTTTAACTTAAAGCGGCGCGAGTCGGTTTGTTTCCAGACTTGACCATTTGTAAACTCAATCTTTAATGCACCATAAGCGTCTTTTTTTATTTTGCTTACTGTAAGGTGAATAGTGTCTATAGCCTGTTCTTGTTTGCTTTTCTCTAGATTACCGAACTCTTCGACTGCATTTTTTTGTGTGCTAGCTGTACTGGTCAAAACCGCTGCAGAGGAGGAGGCGACTGCAACTGTCTCAGTCGTTGGAATTGGACTGTTAGGGCTACGAGTTGGCAATGAGCTTGCGAGGTTATCATAACAAATAAGACGCTCTAGCTTGTCTTGCACTGCTGCGCATGTGGATAATTGAGATTCGACTGAGGCATGTGCAAAGCTTGATAAAAAAATTGAGGCTGTTGTTATCAGTAAAAGCTGTGGCTTAATCATTAAAAATGTCCTTTTATTATTAGGGGCTGTTGAACTTTCACGGTTGTTTTTACACCAATTTATTGGCCATTTTGGCAAGGCAGAGGCTATGTAGTGTAGTTATTCTCCACAAATAGTCTTTAACGCAGAAAAAATGGCCAAGAATTGCTGTCCTTTGGGTTCGATTCAATGCTTCTATTCTTTTATGACTAGAATGCGTTATGAGCTCTTCACTTAGCTGGCTAAGCTTTATCGCTAAAGCTTTGTACTAGAAGGATTATTCCTTACGGTAAAGAACCGAACAAAAACTAAGCTCGAAAGATCAA
>NZ_JBFRMK010000032.1:0-183 GCF_041470405.1 Shewanella sp. 10N.286.45.A1 | reverse complement strand
ACTAAGCTCGAAAGATCAATTGCCCCTAGAAGCAGCAAGATGAGCATTTTATATCAATTTCATCATAGATGTAATCCATTCAACAACCGTTGCTAATATGTTTCGATATGTGTAATAGCGATAATTATTTGGCAATGACGGATACCACTTATATTAAAAGTTTAACCATTCAGCGTTTTGCCA
>NZ_JBFRMK010000031.1:0-9470 GCF_041470405.1 Shewanella sp. 10N.286.45.A1 | reverse complement strand
AAACGCTGCCCTTTGGGTTCGATCCAATGCTTCTATTCTTTTATGACTAGAGTGGGTTATGAGCTTTTCACTTAGCCAACGAAGCTTCATCGCTCAAGCCTTGTACTAGAAGCATTATTCCTTACGGTAAAGAACCGAACAAAAACTAAGCTCGAAAGATCAACAGCCCCAACTAATGTCTTTATCTGTTACTCTTCCTGCTCAAGCAACTTTTGGATCTCTAACCCCAGCGTTCTAAATGTGAGAATCCGGCTCGAGGTTTGACGCCAAACCAAGCCGATATCTCTATATGGCGTGTCGCCTGGAGGTGCCATAGTTGTTAGTTCAGTATTGTTTAAGATCCCTGCGTCTATCGCCATTTGTGGCAAAAATGTAGTGCCTAACTTGCAGTTAACCATCTGCACGAGTGTATGCAGACTTGTTGCTGCAAACGGATTAATCTTGGTGCTTTCCCCTAACTGACAAGCACTGATAGCATGACCGGTAATACAGTGCTCAGCCTGCAGTAAAAAAATACTTTCGTCTGGCAGTTCTTGATAATCTATAGGCTCATGAATCGCTTCGCTAAGATCTTCATGCACCACCATTTTGAACGGGTCAATACCCACTTTCATACTGTGGTAACCGCTAGTATCAACAGGTAAGGCTAATAACAACAGATCGAGTTCGCCTTTACCAAGCGCATCCACTAACCTATCTGTGGTGTCTTCTTTGAGGAACAGGGTGAGATTTGGATAAACCTCTTTGCAGTGCTGAACCACTCGACTGAGAAGAAAAGGCGCGATTGTTGGAATACAACCCAAACGGATTTCGCCCGTCATAGGTTCACCTTGGTGTTTAACCAGTTCCACTAAATCATCGACATCAGTCAGCAATTTGCGTGAACGTAACACTACCTCTTCACCAATTGCGGTAAAGATAAAAGACTTGTGATCACGCTCAATTAGTTGATGGCCCAATTGCTCTTCAAGGTTTTGAATACCACTAGATAGCGTTGATTGGCTGACGTGGCAAATTTTTGCAGCGCGATTAAAGTTTTGTTCTTGATGTAAATTAACCAAATAAAACAGGTTTTTTAAACTCGGAAGATGTTTCATAAAGCAGATTACCAATGACATTATTTATCGAATAGTTCAATTTAACTTTACCATAGATTACTTAGGGCATCCTTGAAAATATCTAGCAGAATGTGAGGCGGCGCAAACAGTCGTAATAAAGTAATGACTACTTAACGATTAACTATGCTTTATATAGGGAGATAGGTGGGCAAAAAAATAGCGCTGTTTAGTTAACTAAACAGCGCTATTTTTATATTTAAATCAAATCTTATGCTTTTGATTCAAGGTATTGCTTTAACTCTTGCAGATCACTAGAGCCATAATTAACAATTTCATTTAACCAAGTTGAATGCTCATCAGCCCAAGCAGCCTCTTCGCCATGTTGGAGAAGTTGCGCAAACTGTTGGATACGCTTAAGACCTACTGACCCAGCAGCTCCTTTAAATTTATGAGCTTCACTACAAAGTGTATCTTTATCGTTTGCTTCATATGCGTTGACTAAGTTACCGACATATTCAGGCATTAACTGTTCAAACAATACGACACTTTTAAGTAGCGTACCTGCGCCAATTGCACTGCAGTACTGCTCCAGTGTATTAAGATCCAAAATTGATTCTAATTCAGCTGTTGCCATTTAGGCACCTCTCAAAATGATTGCCGTGTAATAAAAAGACGATTTTACCACATAATACCCGCTAAAATGCTAGGTGCAACAACTAGTGTCATATGTAGTTAAATTCATTGCTAATTTAACCTCATCTTAACTTTTCATTAATCAAAAAACATCACTCTATACGATATGTCGAGATTTTTGCTAGCGCAGCTCCAACTGCATCACAAGTTGCTTACGCCACTTAATTAAGGTTCGTTTTCAAATAGCTACCTTGACCACCTTTTGCAGCTAGATCATCGACAATAGCGACTAAACCATCCCAACGAAACGCACACCAGTCCGGAGCCAGTAACATCGGCTTTTTTGCATAAGCGGTGACCCGGTGGAAAATTATATTCTCCGGGGTGTGACGTATTAGTTCACCGACACTAAAGGCGTAATCCTCTATCGCTAATAACTCCATCTTATTATTACGCCATGCTTTGGCCATGGTGCTCCCCTCTACAATATGTAAAGGGTGTAGCTTTAGCCCATCAACGCCCGCATCGAGGACTTTATTAAGTGTTGTTAAGTAATCAGTATGTCCTTCACCCGGTAACCCCAATATCAAGTGAGTACAAACTTTAATGCCGCGATCTCGAGCACGCTTAACGGTATCTGCATAGACTTCAAAATCGTGGCCGCGATTGATCTTCTTCAATGTTTTATTGTTCGCGGTCTGCAAGCCGAGCTCTAGCCAAACATCGAGCCCTTGCTGCTGATACTGTGCCAATAATTCAATCACTTCATCAGGTACGCAATCTGGCCGAGTGCCCACACACAGACCAACGATATCGGTATCTTGAATCGCTTCATCATACTTTTGCTTTAATACTAAGTACTCGTCATAGGTGCTAGTGTACGCCTGAAAGTAAGCAATATACTTAGAGGGTTTAGTTGATAAGCGCTCACGCCCCTGGCTTAACTGCGCTTGAATTGACAGCTCAGTTTTATGTTCGTGGCTAAACGATGCGACATTACAATAAGTGCAGCCACCTTTACCAAGGGTGCCATCTCGATTTGGACAGGTAAACTTAGCATCTATCGTCAGCTTACGGATCCGCTCCCCATACTGCTGCTTACACACACTGCCAAACGTCTTAACGTAACTATCCAAGCCCAAAGCCAATCACCCACCAAAGAATTTGCGCCATTCTATTCATTTCTTCAAATCATTTATTAGCGCTAGCTCAAATAACGGTAACTTCACTGTCATCTTTATCTGGTAAACATTATTCGATAAGTAACAGTAGCTTCTGCATAAATAGTCAAGAATGAAAGTGACTATCATTTCACTGTATTTGCAATAAAAATCACTTTCTTGAAATCGACAACAATCACCTCGCTTGTTACAAATTAGTAAAAAACTTCAAACTGGCAATTTAAAATTCTTTTTATTCATAAGGTTATAGGTAACATTTTACAGTTTACGTAAAGGTTAACCCAATCATACAAGCGTATGAATTAACTAGTAATGCCTAAATATTATGCAACAAATTGGTTTGACCTTTAGCAAACTTAAGGTTAATTTGATTGATTCGGGTGAATATCTATAGAATATTTTTGCGTTATCTCCCGTGTTGTAGTCAGTTGAGGTTAGGAGTATACCAATGAGCTTATATCATCCAAGTTTTGAACGGGACAATTGTGGGTTTGGGCTTATTGCTCAAATGGACGGTGAAGCGAGTCACCGTATAGTACGTACCGCGATTCACGGATTGGACCGCATGAAGCATCGTGGTGGTATTGCCGCAGATGGACGCACAGGTGATGGTTGCGGATTACTAATGCAACTACCTACAGAATTTTTTAAAGCGATTGCAGCAGAAAATGACTGGCACTTAAGCCGTCGTTTTGCTGTGGGTATGCTTTTTCTTAGCCAAGATGAAGAGCTAGCGTCTCAAACCAAGCACCTACTAGAACAAGAGTTACAAACAGAGACCTTAAGTGTTGCGGGCTGGCGCGATGTGCCCGTTAATACCGACGTACTCGGTCCTATTGGCAAAGCGAGCCAACCGCAAATAGTTCAGGTGTTGATTAATGCGCCTATTGGCTGGCGCGAAAAAGATCTTGAGCGTCGCTTATATATGGCAAGACGCCGTGTTGAGCATCAGCTAAGTCATGACAAAGATTTTTATATTGCCAGCCTCTCAGGCCAAGTTATCGTCTATAAAGGCTTGATGATGCCCGCTGACCTGCCCGCTTTTTATAGCGATCTGGCAGATATTCGTCTACAAAGTGCCATCTGCTTATTCCACCAGCGTTTCTCAACCAACACCTCACCTAAGTGGCCGTTGGCACAACCGTTTAGATATTTAGCCCATAACGGCGAGATCAACACCATTACTGGTAACCGCCAATGGGCTAAAGCCCGTGCTTATAAGTTTCATGCACCGCTGTTACCTGACTTGCAACAAGCGGCGCCGTTCGTTAATGAAACTGGCTCTGACTCATCATCGCTCGACAATATGTTAGAGATGCTGCTCGCTGGCGGTATGGATCTTTACCGAGCCATGCGTTTGCTTATTCCACCAGCATGGCAAAGTAATCCAGAGATGGATCCAGAGCTTAAAGCATTTTACGATTTCAACTCCATGCATATGGAACCTTGGGACGGCCCTGCAGGCATCGTAATGACCAATGGTCGTCACGCTGCTTGTGCCGTTGATCGTAACGGCTTGCGTCCATCGCGATATGTGATCACTAAAGATCGCATTTTAACCCTCGCCTCAGAAGTCGGCATATGGGACTACGCTCCCGATGAAGTAATAGAAAAAGGTCGCGTTGGCCCCGGTGAACTACTCGTACTTGATACCTTAAACGGTCAGCTATACTCGTCGTTTGAAATCGATAACGATCTAAAACGCCGCCACCCATACAAAGAGTGGATGGCTAAAAACAGCAAGATATTAAAACCAGCGGAAGACTTCGGTCCTAACGATCAAGGCAAACGCGAATTTAACGATGATCAACTGCTGCAGTACCAGAAGCATTTTGGCTATTCACGTGAAGAGTTAGAGCAGGTCATTTGGGTACTGGCACAAAAAGGCGAAGAAGCAACAGGCTCAATGGGCGACGATACGCCAATGGCTGTGCTGTCTAAAAAGTCACGCACCATCTATGACTACTTCCGCCAAAAGTTTGCTCAAGTCACCAACCCGCCTATCGATCCATTGCGTGAAAAACACGTGATGTCATTAACGACTTGTGCCGGTCGTGAGCAAAACCTATTTAACGAAACAACCGGTCATGCATACCGCGTGATGTTCAACTCACCAGTGCTACTCTTTAGCGATTTTAATCAGCTAATGGCATTGGATAGCACTTACTATCGCGCGAACACAGTCGACCTAAACTACGACTTAGAAGAGGGGCTAGAGGCCGCTGTTAAGCGTATTTGTGACGAAGCGGAGCGTCTAGCACGAACAGGTACAACGTTACTTATTCTGTCAGACCGAGCTACCGCTAAATCTAAACAGGTTATTCCAGCGGCAATGGCCGTGGGCGCAGTACAACAGATTTTGGTCACTAAGAGCCTGCGCTGTGACACCAACATTATTGTAGAAACGGCCTCAGCAAGAGATCCGCACCATTTTGCGGTGCTACTTGGCTTTGGCGCGACCGCCATCTACCCTTACTTGGTGTATGAGTGCATTTCAGATCTTGCCCAGCGCAACGGCGTAGAGAACACCCGCGACTTAATGCTTAACTTCCGTCAAGGTATCGATAAAGGCCTGCGTAAGATCATGTCTAAGATGGGTATTAGTACCGTGGCATCTTACCGTTGTAGCCAGCAGTTTGAAGCCGTAGGTTTAGCTGATGAAGTGGTTGACCTTTGCTTTAACGGCGTGATTAGTCGCATTCAGGGGGCTAATTTTGAGCTGATAGAGAAAGATCAGCAGTTGTTACATAAGAATGCCTTTCGAGCACATCAACAGCTTTCCCAAGGTGGACTCCTTAAGTACGTTGAAGGTGGCGAATACCACTGCTTTAACCCTGATGTGGTTAACACTTTGCAAGCCAGCCTGCGTGATCAAGACTACGTAAACTACAAACGCTTTACAGAGTTGGTTGATGACCGCCCTATTGCGACCCTGCGAGATTTAATAAAGGTCGAAGGTGACTTATCTGCTATCGATGTTAAAGACGTTGAAGCCGCTAAAACCCTTTACACTCGCTTTGACAGCGCAGCCATGAGTATTGGTGCATTAAGCCCTGAAGCGCACGAAGCACTCGCTGTAGCAATGAACCGTTTAGGCGGCCGCTCAAACTCAGGTGAAGGCGGAGAAGATCCACGCCGTTTTAACAGCGAAGGTAACTCAGCGATTAAGCAGATAGCCTCAGGTCGCTTTGGCGTCACCGCGCATTACTTGGTCAATGCCGAAGTACTGCAAATTAAAGTGGCGCAAGGTGCCAAACCCGGTGAAGGTGGACAACTTCCAGGTGATAAGGTGAGCGTTGAGATAGCCGCGCTGCGTAATGCACGCCCAGGTGTCACACTGATTTCACCGCCGCCGCACCATGATATCTACTCTATCGAAGATTTAGCACAATTGATCTTCGACTTAAAACAGATTAACCCTAAGGCATTGGTTTCAGTCAAGCTGGTATCTGAACCCGGTGTAGGTACCATTGCTACCGGTGTTGCTAAAGCCTACGCCGATATGATCACCATTTCAGGCTATGACGGCGGTACAGGCGCAAGCCCAATCACCTCAGTTAAGTATGCTGGTAGCCCATGGGAGTTAGGTTTAGCTGAAGTGCACCAATCTCTGGTTGCCAATGGCCTGCGCCATAAGATCCGCCTGCAAGTTGATGGCGGCCTAAAAACCGGTAAAGATGTGATTAAAGCCGCGCTACTTGGCGCCGAAAGCTTTGGTTTCGGTACTGTGCCGATGATTGCACTAGGTTGTAAATACCTGCGTATTTGTCACCTAAACAACTGTGCTACTGGTGTCGCAACCCAAAATAAACAACTGCGTAATGAGCACTACCACGGTCTACCAGAGCGAGTGATGACTTACTTCGAGTTTATCGCACAAGAGATCCGCGAGTACATGGCTGATCTTGGTGTCACCGAATTTGAGCAACTTGTTGGCCGTAGCGATTGGTTAAGTGCGATTGATGGCGAAACCGCTAAACAACAAGCACTTGATTTAGCGCCAATTCTGTATAAACCTGAAGTACCTGCAACCTCAGCAGTCACTTGGCGCGAGACAAATCCGCCATCAGACAAAGGTGAGCTTAATCAACGCCTAGTTGAAGACTGTAAAGAAGCGGTACTCGCAGGCGTACCTATTTGTGAAATCTTCAACATTAACAATACCGACCGCTCTGTAGGTGCCAGCTTGTCTGGTTACATTGCCACTCATGTAGGACGCGACGGCGCTAAAGCGCCTGTTACGCTTAAGTTTAATGGCAGTGCAGGGCAAAGCTTCGGCGTGTGGAACGCGCCTGGTCTTGAGCTGATGCTTTGCGGTGATGCCAACGATTACGTCGGTAAAGGCATGTCAGGCGGTAAGATTTCAGTTTATCCGCCACTGGGCAGCCCCTTCAAAACCGAACGTTCAACCATTTTGGGTAACACCTGTTTGTACGGTGCATCTGGCGGTAAGTTGTTTGCATCAGGTCAAGCAGGCGAACGTTTCGCTGTGCGTAACTCCGGCGCAATTGCTGTCGTAGAAGGCCTAGGTGATAACGGCTGTGAATACATGACAGGCGGCATCGTAGTGGTACTTGGCCAAACAGGGGTTAACTTCGGCGCAGGCATGACCGGTGGATTTGCCTATATCTTCGATCAATTTGGTCACTTTAACCGCCGCGTTAACACTGAGATGGTCGACACTCACAAAGTACAATCGCCAATTCAACAGCAACATCTGCGTGAATTGATTGAGCAGCATGTTAAAGAGACCAACAGCGAACATGCCAAGATGATCTTAAATGATTTCGAAAACTGGCTAGATTGCTTCATTTTGGTGAAGCCTAAGAATGTTGCAGTTGACGATCTATTAAAGTTAGCGCAACCAGAACCTGCACTAGCAGTCAGAGCGGGGTAATAAATAATGAGCAATGATTTCCAGTTTATTGAAGTTGGGCGCAAAGACCCAACTAAACACGCAGCCAAACAGCGTGCTACGCAGTTTATTGAAATTTACCAGCCCTTTGCCCAACCACAGGTAAAAGAGCAAGCAGACCGCTGTTTAGACTGCGGTAACCCGTATTGTGAGTGGAAGTGTCCACTGCATAACTACATCCCTAACTGGCTGCAACTCGCCAAACAGGGCCGCATTATGGAAGCGGCGGACCTCGTCCACGAGACCAATACTCTGCCTGAGATCTGTGGCCGAGTTTGCCCACAAGATAGACTCTGTGAAGGGGCTTGTACCCTTAACGAAGAGTTTGGTGCGGTCACTATTGGTAACGTCGAAAAGTACATCACCGATACCGCCATATCCCAAGGCTGGCGTCCTGACATGTCAAAAGTGACCGCCCGCAAAGAGCGAGTGGCAATTGTTGGCGCTGGACCTGCAGGTCTTGGCTGCGCCGATATCTTGGCTCGCAACGGTGTTCAGGCTGTTGTTTATGACAAGAACGTACAGATTGGTGGCCTGCTGACCTACGGTATTCCATCATTTAAGCTCGACAAAGAGGTGATGCAAATTCGCCGCAACGTGCTCGAGGGCATGGGTATCGAATTTAAGCTTGGCGTTACCGTTGGCAAAGATGTCGACTTTAAAGAGCTAATAGAAAACTACGACGCAGTCTTTTTAGGCATGGGCACTTACACCGCGATGAAAGCCAACCTCGTTGGCGAAGATGCGACAGGTGTACATCAAGCACTGCCCTACCTTATCGGTAATACCCACAATGTGATGGGCACCGAATGTGTTGATAACCCATACCTAAGCCTTGAAGGAAAGCGTGTAGTGGTTCTCGGTGGTGGTGATACCGCCATGGATTGTGTTCGTACCGCCGTACGTCAAGGTGCCACTCAAGTCACTTGTGCATATCGCCGTGACGAAGAGAACATGCCCGGTTCACGCCGCGAAGTGCAAAATGCCCGCGAAGAAGGGGTTGAGTTTCTGTTTAACCGCCAACCCAGTGAGATCAAAACGGTTGACGGCAAAGTCGTTGGTATCGAGTGTATCGAAACTGAGTTAGCCGAAGCCGATGACAGCGGTCGCCGTCGTCCACAGCCTATTGCAGGTAGCGAGCAAGTATTGGACGCCGACGCGATTATTATCGCCTTTGGTTTCCAGCCAAGCCCAGCAAAATGGTTAGGCGATTACAACATTGAGCTTAACGACTGGGGTTTAGTCAAAGCGCCAAAGGTTGCCGATAACCCATTCCAAACCAGCAACCCTAAAGTGTTTGCCGGCGGCGATATGGTTCGCGGATCAGATCTTGTGGTTACCGCCATTGCCGAAGGCCGTGACGCCGCCATGGGGATCCTTAACTATCTTGAAGACTAACGTATAGGCGGATAGTGCTTAGAGGCCTAGTGTTTCAAAGTCAGCAATTAACAAGTTGTTTGTGATTGGCGCTCCGAATGGAGCGCTTTTTTTTACTTAATACATAGTTAAAAAAACACCGACTTGAGCGAGTGCCGAATTCTGTATGTAATACAATTGGCCATGTATGCTCAACAAACATCATCGCTAAAAGACCAGTGCGGTATCTATACCTGTCGTTAAAATGCTTAATAACCTTGTTATTTCCCCCTGCTTTCAATGGTCTCAGGTTTTATCAAAAGCCAG
>NZ_JBFRMK010000030.1:0-3846 GCF_041470405.1 Shewanella sp. 10N.286.45.A1 | reverse complement strand
ATATTTAGGGGCTGTTGATCTTTCACGGTTGTTTTTGCCGCAGTTTATTGGCTATTTTGACAAGGCGGAGGCTATGCCGTTTAGTTATTCTCCACAAATAGTCTACAACACAGTAAAAATAGCCAAGAAACGCGGCCCTTTGGGTTCGATTCAATGCTTCTATTCTTTTATGGCTAGAATGTGTTATGCGCTTTTCACTTAGCCAGCTAAGCTTCAACACTCAAGCTTGGTACTAGAAACATTATTCCTTACGGTAAAAAATCGAACAAAAGAAAGGCTCAAAAGTTCAACAGCCCTTAGTGCTAGTTCTTCTTTTGAGCGTTACTTTTGAACCAGTAAATAACCGTGGCTATTGATACGTGGCTTATAAGTATGTTTTAAACCAACTAACGAGTTCTTGTTCTGACTGTTTTTTGTTAATACTTAAGAAGTGATCGTCTTCAGGGTAAATAACCAGTTTATGTGGAACATTGTTTGTTTTTAGTGCTTCAGCAAGCGCAATAGAATGCTTGACCGATACACGTTTGTCGTTACTGCCATGTATAAGTAAAATTGGGATCTCTTTCGAAAGTTTATCAGCCCAAGTTATTACTGAACGTTTTTTTAGTTCAAGAGCTTTATTTTCTTGATAGTTGATGATTCTGTTACGGTAAACCTTCTCCATATTAGGGCGATAACCAAGATCTTTTACTAAATCGACATTTCCTGCAATGGTAGCGATGGCTTTTACATTGTTGTTCTTTTTAATTGCCAGATGGGTTTGCATTCCCCCTCTGCTGGCACCATACATGCCGATCCTTTTTGCATCGGCACCTTCTATATTGGGGATGTAATCAAACAATGCCACTACATCATCAACATCTAGACCACCAAACTCATCCTGAAACATCGTTGACTCATTATGCAAGCCCCTGTATTGGCTGCCAATGATAACAAACCCCTGTTGAGCTATAGGAAATAGGTTCCGCATCATTGAGCCAAATACCACACTGCCAAATCGACCATTTCCACCGCGATTATAAATCAAGACCGGCAGCTTGTTTGGCGCTGTTTTAGGCTTCATTAGATATCCACTTACAAATAGACCATTAACTTTATATTGAAAAGTTCTGCAATCAATTTCACTTTTATAGAGGTCAAATAGCTCTTCGCCGAACATTAAATCGAATTGAGTTAATTTGCGGGATAACTGTACTTCAGATTGTATTGGTTTTGAAAACTTTACCTTCATAGCACTGCGCCAAGATTGATAATCTTTAAAAATTGAGCTAAAGCAGTCTTTCTGATTTTTGATGTCTGCATGATTAATAAGGTCTTGAGCTTGAGCATATAGAGGGCTAATAGCTAACAGTAACAATAGTATGGTTAATCTCACGTGAACTCCATGTCGGTGATGGTTTGATTTTTCAAATTTAATGTAGGGCACGCTAATGTTTCATGGGGTATGCAGATTGTAAAATGAAAAAAAGTGATGCTCTGCTCCACTGATACCACGCTAGTCTCAAAACATGCCTGTAAACAATTTTCTAATCACGAACTCTTCCTCTAAAGGCAAATAGGTAATTTTGTTACATTATTGTTCGTTTTGTGCGCTAAAACTGCTTGGATAGCAAATTATTTGTCACAGATCGTGTTTTTTAGCATTCAAAAAGGTTAATTTAGCGTCCTTAATATAAAACACTGTGTTCTTACATAGTAAAAGTATTTGTACCGTTATTAGAGAGGTCTTTATGGAACATCGTTGGCAAATAGCTATTTCAGCAGGATTACTCGCCGCAGTTTGGGCTGGTTTCGCTGATGCATTTCAACTTGTTACTTGGATAGGCTTTCTAGGTTGCAGTACTTTCTTCGCTCAAACCGAATCGGGTGCGAAGGGGATGCTGATGGCAATGACCACCAATCTCTCTGGTGTTTTCTGGGGCTGGCTCATTATCTCTGCAAGCAGCTTTTTTGTCTCTCCTTTGCTTGGGTATGCCTTCACAGGCGTTGCGACAGCGGCAATGTGTTTACAAGCCAGTTATCAAAAGCTGGCCTTTATACCTGGTGCCTTTATCGGTTGTTGTATCACTTTTGCCATGGGCGGCGATATCGCTGCTATATTACCGCCACTAATTCTTGGTGCGATGCTTGGCTACAGCATGAGCTTGTTCACTGCTCAGCTAATCTCTCTAACTCAAAAATTACAAACCATTTTTGCGCAAAACACTGCAAAAGAGTCGTAATTTGCTATAAAGCTTAGCTAAATAATGCCGATACTAGGTTTATTAGCTGAATACTGCTTATAAATGGTCGAAGGTTAAGGCCAAGGGAACTTCACGATGAAGCAAATTAATTTTCGAACTGTCGATGCTGTATTAATCAAGCTTAGCCTTAATGGTAAATTTTGGGCAATCTGTACCATGGTCACCCTTATCACGCTAGGGGTTGCAACCACCAATTATTTTAATATCACACAACAGATTGAGGCTGCATCAGTAGAGCGAGCTCAAGCGACAGTCGATGCCTATGCATCTGTTGCTAACGACCTTCAGCTAAACGATGCTGCGCTTGCTGAATTTGCCGCCAAAAACGGCTTAAGTGTGGGCTATGCTCAAAAATCAAATCGAGTTAACAACAAGGTTACCGTAAGCGCTAACCTTGTATCAGAGCAGCTTGTTTACAGCGCCAATGTCGCTAAGTGGGAGCAAGATGCACTGTCACAAGCTAATATGATGTTGTTATTGTCATTACTTGGTCTGTTGCCTTTGTACCTGGTGAGTTACTGGGTATCTACCTCGCTAGGCGGCGGTTTGTGGGATATGTACCAAGCGATTAAAAGATTGGCGGATGGCGACTTAAGCTTTAGGCTCAACTTTTTTGGTAAAGACGATTTTAGCTTAATCGCCCGTGAAATTGACCGCAGTGCTGACAACATGAGTGAAATGGTGTCTGCCATTGCTAAAAATGCCGAAACACTTTCGCATGCTGCGAGTGAGTTTCACCAACAAGCAGGTCAAAATGAGCAGCTTACACATGCTCAGCATCAATTTCTTGATACTGTTGCCGTGGCGATGTCGCAAATGACTGCCGCTGTTGAAGAAGTATCAGCAAATGCATCAAGCACTTCAGAGCAAACCGAAATTAACTCCTCTCAGGCAGCTAACAGTAAAGTACAGCTTACTGAAGCTGTTGCTAGCATAGGTATATTGACTGAGAGGATCTCAGAAGCTTCTATTTCAGTTGAAGATCTCTCTCATGCAGCGACTCAGATTGGTGAGGTCGTGACCACCATTAATGGCATTTCTGAGCAAACAAACCTATTGGCGCTTAATGCGGCAATTGAAGCGGCGAGAGCCGGTGAGCAGGGAAGAGGTTTTGCTGTCGTCGCCGATGAAGTCAGAACCCTTGCTAGTCGCACGCAGCAAGCGACAGTGGAAATTCAATCTATGATTGAAGGCCTACAAACTGGCACTCACAAACTCAGCAGCATTACTGGTGATATCGTATCGCAAGCAGATAAAGGTCGCGAAGCGATTGTATCTGTGAGCAATGATGTTGACAGCATGGCATTATCTATCAGCACGGTATTCGACATGAGTGCACAAATAGCGGCGTCATCAGAGGAGCAAAGCGTAGCCTCAAGAGAGATCGCATCGCAGCTTAATGACATTCGTGGACAAGCTGAAACAATCAAAGAAACCACAGGTCATTCTATTAGCTTAGCCACTGACTTGAATGATGCTTCAAATGGTTTAGATCAGCTTTTAGGCCAATATACCTTAGCAAAGACTAGGGGCTGTTGACCTTTCACGGTTGTTTTTGCCGCCTTTTATTGGCTATTTTGACAAGGCGGAGGCTATGCCGTTT
>NZ_JBFRMK010000029.1:964-6128 GCF_041470405.1 Shewanella sp. 10N.286.45.A1 | reverse complement strand
TTAGCCAGCTAAGCTTTATCGCTCAAGCCTTGTACTAGAAGCATTATTCCTTACGGTAAAGAACCGAACAAAAACTAAGCTCGAAAGTTCAACAGCCCCTCGTAACAGCCTACTGTTTAAGCGACTATTCACACTGGTACCTGGCGTTATTTTATGTATTAATTGGTTAAATAATAACAACGAGGTTCACATTAAGTACCTCTAATTAATTCATAAGCTGACCATGCCTATAGTTAAAAACAGATATTAAAACAAACATATAGCCCACCAACTAGTCATTTCAACTCTAGAAACAAAACCAAAAGCGTGACGAGCTCCACACCCAGCTTTTGTTATTGCAACCAAAGTTAACGTCGCAACACGAAAGTATTAGATCAAATAACCCAATCAGATTGGCTATTTTCACTGTTTCGCCTGCCAAACGATCGAAAAAGCGGCGCGAGTAGCTTTTAGCTGACAAATAAGCGTGATCCAGATCACAGCTGAAAAAACTGGCAAACCATGACGCATCTCACTACTGGCATTCTCAACCACAATTAAGGTACAAACTGATCTAGATCATATTAGCGTTAGCCTATTTAACGTTTAGTACACACCTCAACCCGTCGGTATAAATAATTAAACATAAGTCGGGTACTTACAATTGAAGTTCGCCACCCAATAATCAACGAGGCAAGCATGACCTTTATTCAACTACTCGCAAGCTTAACGCCGATAATCAGCGTAATGCTGTTTTTGGTGCTTTTACGGATGCCAGCATCAAGAGCAATGCCCATTTCCATGGTTTTTACAGGACTAGCCGCTGTCTTTGTTTGGCAAATGGATACCACTTTTCTCGCAGCGTCAGTGGTTGAAGGTCTACTTTCAGCATTAACCCCATTAACCATTATTTTTGGTGCCGTGTTCCTACTTAATACGCTTAAGTACTCCGGTGCAATGGATACTATCCGCGCAGGCTTTACCAACATTAGTGCCGATGCCCGCGTGCAGGTCATTATTATCTGTTGGCTATTTGGTTCATTCATTGAAGGTTCTGCTGGCTTTGGTACACCAGCTGCTATTGGCGCCCCTCTATTAGTGCTATTGGGCATTCCACCTATCGCAGCCGCTGTCGTCGCGCTGATTGCCGACTCGACCTCAGTGTCGTTCGGTGCTATTGGCCTACCCGTTCTGTTTGGGATGGATCAAGGCCTAACCCAGGGCGGCGTGAATATGGCAGCGGAGCAAATTGCACAGCATGGTGGCAGCTTTGCTGACTACGCCCAGTTTATTGCTATGCATATGATCACCATCGATTTAATCACAGGCACGCTTATTCCATTAACTATGGTCGCTATCCTTACTGGCTTCTTTGGGCGTAATAAATCCTTCAAAGAAGGGTTAGCTATCTGGAAGTTTGCGCTATTTGCTGGCCTTTCATTCACTGTACCTGCATGGTTAATTAACTACTTTGCAGGCCCTGAGTTCCCATCGGTAATTGGCGCGCTTGTCGGTATGGCAATTGTTATTCCTGTCGCTAAGAAAGGATACCTGCTACCAAAAGAGCCTTGGAATGATTTCGCCGAGAATGATGGCCAAGAGCGTAAAGAGTTAGCAACTGAAGCGAAATTCTCGCAAGTTGCAGCTTGGTCGCCATACATTATTATGGCTGCATTACTGGTACTTTCACGCACGGTAGAGCCGCTTAAAGCTTGGTTAACCAGCTTTAATATCAGCTGGACAGGTTTACTCGGTACTGAGCTCAAAGCGGGTTTTGCAACGCTCTACGCCCCGGGTGCATTCTTTGTACTAGTATGTATCTTAGGTTTCTTCCTGTTTAGAATGAAATCACCTGCGATTAAAGAGTCTATCTCAGTTTCTTGCAAATCTATGGTGCCGACTATTATTTCATTAGGTGCATCTGTACCTATGGTGAAAATCTTCCTTAACTCGGGCGAGAACGCATCAGGACTTGCCTCTATGCCGGTTGCACTGGCTGACACATTAGCTGGCAGCATGGGTGCGGTTTGGGCTTGGGTATCACCGATTGTGGGGATCTTTGGCGCCTTCCTATCAGGCTCAGCCACTTTCTCCAACATGATGTTCTCCGGTCTTCAGTACAGCGTTGCCGATAATATTGGCGCTAACCACGCATTAATCCTCGCCATGCAAGGTATTGGCGCTAACGCCGGTAACATGATGTGTGTGATGAATGTCGTCGCTGCAGCAACCGTTGTAGGCATGGCTGGCCGCGAATCTGAAATTATCCGTAAAACCATGCCTGTTGCACTAGGCTATGCTTTAGTCGCTGGCACCATTGCCGCGATATGGGGCGGTTTCTAGTTCCAAGCTAATCAAATTAATAACAATAATATTGAGAAAGCCGCAACAGCGGCTTTCATCCACTCTTATAGCAGTGTGTAGAGATAGAATCGATGTCAATTAATTATGAAGCAGTATTAAGAGATCTGCGTAAGCAAGTTGGTGAGGACGCCGCCACAAATGACCCTGTGCGCCGTTTTGCTTGGTCAACTGACGCCAGTTACTTCAGAATCGTCCCGGAGATAGTTGTCCATGCGGACACGTTGGAGCAAGCCAAACGTACACTCGCTATTGCTCGCACTTATGGCGCACCAGTCACGTTCAGAGCCGCAGGTACCAGCCTATCTGGCCAAGCAATTGGCGAAGGCATTTTACTTATTCTTGGCCACGATGGTTTTAGAACATTAAAAGTCAGCGATGATGCCAACCAAATTACATTGGGCACCGCCGTTATTGGCGCTGATGCTAACGCAGCCCTTAAACCATTGAATAAAAAGATTGGTCCCGATCCGGCCACGCTCGCATCTGCAAAAATTGGCGGGATTGTGTCAAACAATGCCTCTGGCATGTGTTGTGGTACTGCGCAAAACAGCTATCAAACCATTGCATCAGCAAAGTTGCTTTTTGCAGATGGCAGTGAACTTGATACCGGCTGCGACGCATCTAAGGCTGCGTTCACTAAGACTCATCCAGAGATGATAAAATCACTGCTCGATTTAGCAGAGATGACGCTAAGTAATCAAACACTGGCTGATAGAATTCGTAAAAAGTTTTCCATTAAAAATACCACCGGATATAGCCTTAATGCGCTGGTCGACTTTAGCGATCCGTTTGAGCTTATCAACCACCTTATTGTTGGCGCCGAAGGCACCCTCGCCTTTGTCGAAGAGGTGACTTACAACACCGTTGATGAAGCACGTTTTAAAGCATCAGCGATGGCAGTATTTTTCAATATGGAAGATGCCGCAAAAGCGATTCCGCCATTAGTTGGTGATAGCGTTGCCGCTGCCGAACTGCTTGACTGGGCATCAATTAAATCAGTTACAGGTAAAGAAGGTATGCCGCTTTGGCTATCTGAGCTACCTGAAGGCGCGTCAATTCTACTTATTGAATCCCGTGCTAACGATAAAGACACCCTTGAGCGTTACACCCAAGATGTCATTGCCAAACTGGCACATATTGATACAGAGCGCCCTATCACCTTTAGTGACGACCCAGCAGTATTTGGTCAATACTGGGCGATGCGCTCTGGACTGTTCCCAATTATTGGCGGCGAACGACCAAAAGGAACCTCGGTCATCATTGAAGATGTCGCCTTTGAACTAGAGCATCTTGCTGCCGCAGCAAACGATTTAACGGCATTATTCCATAAGCATAACTACCCAGAGGGTGTTATCTATGGCCATGCATTAGCAGGGAACTTCCACTTCATCATTACCCCAACCTTCAACTCTCAAGCGGATATTGAGCGCTTCCATGCATTTATGCAGGATGTCGCTGAGATGGTTATCAACAAGTATGATGGCTCGATGAAAGCCGAGCACGGCACAGGTCGTGCAGTAGCCCCCTTTGTAGAGATGGAATGGGGCAGTGATGCTTACACCTTAATGAAGCGCATTAAGCAGATATTTGATCCAGAAAGTCTGTTAAACCCAGGTGTTATTCTTAACGACGATAGTCAAATTCACGTTAAGAATATTAAGCCCTGCCCAGTTGTTGATGATCTCGTCGACAAGTGTATCGAATGCGGCTTCTGTGAAAAGACCTGCCCGACATCAGCACTTAACATGTCACCGCGCCAGCGTATCGCCACCTTGCGTGAAATTGAACGTCTTGAGCAATCAGGTGATAAACAAGCTGCCGGCGAAATGCGCGCCGCTGCTAAATACGACGTAGTTGATACTTGTGCCGCTTGTCAGCTTTGTACCATTGCCTGCCCTGTAGATAACAGTATGGGTCAGTTAGTGCGTAAACTGAGAACGCCTTACATCAGCACCACAGAGCAAAAAGTGCTCGATTTCCAAGCTAAGCATTTTGGTGCCGTTAACCAAGTGATCAGCACGGGCTTCAACGTGTTAGGCACTATTCATAAAATCACTGGTAGCGCTGTTACTGGTGCGATTATGAAAGCCGGTCGCGTAGTGACAAAAGAAGTTCCCTACTGGAATCCTGACTTCCCAAAAGGCGGTAAGCTACCAAAACTTGCCGCGCCAATTCCAGGGCAAGAAACCGTGGTTTACTTCCCTGCTTGTGGCGGGCGTACATTTGGTCCGACTCCAAAAGACCCAGACAATAGAACCTTGCCAGAAGTGGTTGTGACTCTGCTAGAGCGCTCCGGTTACAACGTTATCACTCCAGAGAAAACCCGAGATCTATGCTGTGGTCAAATGTGGGAGTCAAAGGGTGATTTTAAAAATGCGGATGCAAAACGCAAAGAGTTGATTGAAGCCGTTGCCGCTATGACCCAAGGCGGAAAACTGCCAGTCATTATTGATGCGTTATCTTGTACTTACCGTACGCTTGCCGGTGACAGCTCATTAACCGACAAGGTTGAGATTGTTGATATGGTGGACTTTATCCATGACAAATTACTGGATAAATTAACCATAACTAGCAAGAAACCTGCGGTTGCACTGCATCTTGGTTGCAGTGCACGTAAGATGAAGATTGAACCAAAAATGGAAGCCATTGTTGATGCTTGTAGCACACAAGTCATTCGACCTGCTGGCATTGATTGCTGCGGATATGCCGGTGAGAAAGGACTTTATAAGCCCGAAATCAATGCCAGTGCCTTGCGTAATATCAAAAAGCTCATCCCTGTTGATGTCAAAGAGGGCTATTACGCTAACCGTATGTGTGAAGT
>NZ_JBFRMK010000029.1:0-234 GCF_041470405.1 Shewanella sp. 10N.286.45.A1 | reverse complement strand
CTAACCGTATGTGTGAAGTTGGCTTAACTCAACACAGCGGCGTGTCATACCGTCACTTAGCTTACTTGCTAGAAGAGTGTACTCGATAGTAGCAATAAATAGCTTGCTTAGGTTCACTAGCTAATTACCACCGAACAAACTTAAGCTTAGCTGACCAAAGTTAAAGAATTAGAGGCTATATCAGCCGCTAATTCTTTTTGCTTTTCATTAACATATCTAGGGGCTGTTGATCTT
>NZ_JBFRMK010000028.1:0-1072 GCF_041470405.1 Shewanella sp. 10N.286.45.A1 | reverse complement strand
GTTATGAGCTTTTCACTTAGCCAGCTAAGCTTTATCGCTCAAGCCTTGTACTAGAAGCATTATTCCTTACGGTAAAGAATCGAACAAAAACTAAGCTCGAAAGATAAGCAGCCCCTAGATTATAGCGAATGGAAAAAGCGTTCTTGCCTAGGTAGGTAGTAATTATCATAGTTTGCTGAAAACACTACGCTGCTTGAACGACCAACAATTTCAGTTCTAGGGACGAAGCCAATCATTCTAGAGTCACCACTATTATCGCGATTATCCCCCAGTACTAAGTAGTGTCCCTCAGGGACGGTGATAGGGCCAAAGCTTGATTGTGGAGTCATAACGCCTTGCCCTGAAAAGCCAGCCACTTTTATTTGATGATTGAGCCCGAGTAAGTTCTCTGTACGTGTTTCAGAACCGTCAGAGTGCAGCGTGTGAGATCCACTATAGGTAAGAGTATTACCATTGATTGAAAGTACATTGTCATGCATTGAGACAGAATCTGTTGGTAGACCAATTACTCTTTTAACCAGTTTTTTATTACTTGCCTTAGAGTCAAAAATAACAATGTCGCCGCGTTGTGGGTCAGCAAGTTTAGCGATAGATATGTGGGTAAATGGAACGCGTAAATCGTAAGCCATCTTATTCACTAGCAAACGGTCGCCTTCGATAATAGTCGGCTTCATTGAGCCTGTGGGGACATGGTTCCAATCGGCGACAGCACTTCTAAACACCAGCATTAGAGACAAAAATAGCAGTAGCGAACGGTTTTGTTTAAGCAGCTTGATTAGTCTCTTCATAATAGTTCCTTTATTGATTGAGAGCGTGTTAGCTAAACAGTATGACTTCAGTATTCATTTATGGTTCTAAATTTGGCCAAGTCAAAAAGTAACTAAATATTAAAAAATGAAGAATAGCTGACTGCAGCAGAGCATTTGGACGCTGATTTGCAGAAAAAGACAGCGATAAAACAGCTTTATTGCAAAAAAAACGCTTAATGGTCTAAATGTTGCTCAGTTAAGCAAATATAGGCTTTACATTAGAACTGAGTTTCCCTATTATTCACGGCGTTCGGAGAGATGGC
>NZ_JBFRMK010000027.1:0-4549 GCF_041470405.1 Shewanella sp. 10N.286.45.A1 | reverse complement strand
ATAGCCAAGAAACACGGCCTTTTGGGGTCGGTTCAATGCTTCTATTCTTTTATGGCTAGAGTGTGTTACGAGCTTTCTGTTAGCCAGCTAAGCTTTATCGCTCAAGCCTTGTACTCACTGTATTATTCCTTACGGTAAAGAACCGAACAAAAACCAAGCTCAAAAGTTCAACAGCCCCTAAAGTATATGTGAAAATTAAAAATCGACACTTTTATTGGCTTGAAAAAAGAGGTTTGATTTAAGTTTTCAAGCGCCGACAATAGCTTTCATGGTTGGCGGGTACCAGCACATTAGTTCATGCATTTCCGTATGTTCTTTCACCATAAACCCAAGAGAAAGATAAAACTTCTTTGCAATGAAATTATCAGTCGCCACGACCAAGCTCAGTGGCACGGCTGCTTGCGCGGCACAAGTTTGTAAACTATGTATGATGGCTTTGCCAAAACCGTGCCCTCGCGCAACTTTGAGAAAACCGATATCAATCAGATGAACTTCGTTGCAGCCAAAATCGATACTGGCACGACCAATTTTTTCCTGATGTTTTTCGATAATAAAGTACATGGCGTTGGGGAACTGTGCGCCGTATCCCTGATGCTGAGCACGAAATTGCATAGCAACAATTTCATCAATAAAATCCTGATCTCCTTCAATAAATTGTAGTTCTTCTCGCATTTCACGGTGTAGCTTTTCAAGAAATATTTTGTCGTTTGGTGTTGAGGGGCGAATGTGAAGCCCTTTCGGTGGCGTAAATTTTTGCATAAACCAATATCTCGCTAATTTTTAATTAATACTTTAACAATCAAGTGTATAGCATGTGAATGGCGGTAAATCATTCAAATATATGACAGTCAGAGTGATAATGGAGCTGTCTTTGTCAATATTAATGTCAGTATGTCGTCATGTTTCACTTACCCCACTAAGTCTTATTCCTGGTCTGTCATCATATTGATAATAAGCATCTAAAAACTGCGTGTTTTTGCAGCCACTTTCTATGTCTATTGGGTAAGGTACGGTTAGTCCACAAGAATATTCAGGGATTGTGTATTGACCAAAAGTAACAATGTTTGTTGAAATAAATAGGCTACATCCTGAAGTGAGGTTCTCTGGTAATTGGAACCGCCCCAAAAAAACGCTGGCTTGCGGCGCTGCTTTATTTAGTTTCTGTTGTTTGTCTAATGACATTAAATGCACCGACCACAGCCTGGTTTGTTGTTGAAATTCACTGAAGGCTTTTCCTGACTCAATTTCTTTAAACTCTTGCCCAAGAAAGCCATAGTGCAAATCTAAAGTGATTGTTTCTGGGATCAGCACTGCGTCCTGTGACATAAACTGGCAAAGGTGTGTCGAAATGGCATATTGCCCTTCATCAGCTAACCCTTTGGTCATACACTCCATAATGAGGATGTCAATCTCACATTCAGGTTCGTACTGACTTGCATCACAGTTAATAATGCTAATTTCATTACTTAAGCCTAATTTTAGCAACATCTCTTGCAGTCTGGTTGCTGTTGAACTGTTGTACTCCAACAAGGTTAAATTGATATTTTTCCACCCTTTGGCTAACCAGAGGGGTAAGACCAATGCTGCAATAGGGCCTGGGCCAGGGTAAACGATATTCACTTGCGCTTTATCAGAAAAAATATCTACAGCGTCACAAAGGGCTCGCCAATAAGATAATGTGCGAGAGTAGCTTAGTAGGCAATTGGCTGCATTCTGACTACTTAGAATCAAGCCTGTAGTGCCATGGCTATTATCTTGTACTTGTTGTTCACCATTGAGCAATATAAGTAATTGGCATAATAATTCACTTCCTTGCTCTGCCGACTCTACCGCCAGAATCTGTGAAACTAAAGTGCCAATCTCTTTGGCAAAAGTGTTAAAAATCATAAGAAGAAACGGTCCGGTTAAATTCTCTAATTTGTGTCAGTTTTAACGTGTTCTGTTTAGTTTCAATCCAACCCTCAAACTCTTCAAGATCTGGCAATTCGCTCATTATAAAAGATAAAGCATCGTGATATTCAATACCCAACCTGTTTACAAGTAATATATCGAGGTGCTGCTCTTTACTAGCCAATTCGGGATCAACACCAGAGATGGGTATACGACGATATTTATCCCAGAATCGATATAAGTACATCAAACCAGACTTACTTTTAACAAACGGTTTGATAAGACTGACTTTTTCAGAAAAGGGTTGATAATCAAAAGTCCAGTCGGGACTGTTATTTATTTGATAGCAATAATTGATTGCAGTGCCGGCCACAGGAGCGACAAAATTGAGGTTCAATGATGCATTCAAACTAGACTGATTCCGGGTTAACTCGATATCTTGGTACACCTTAATCAAGGTTCTGAACTCTAGATGGCAAATATCACCTAAATCTTTAGGAAGTATAAAATGTCCTTCAAACTTCGATAGCTGGCCCTGGTGAATTTGTTGAGCACTAGCTTTATGTAAAGTAAACACATCCTTTAATTTAACGTGTTGTCGTTCGTTTTTTGCGGGTTTTGCAGGTGTAGCCCAGGCCTCTATCCGAACTTCCTCTGGTATTAATAACCCTTTTGGGGTCAAATATTGTTGTAAGTGAGCAAAAATAGATACTTGAGGTTCACGCTTTAACATGCTGTTCATGGTTTCTGAGACAATGATGTCAAACTCTTGTTCAGCTGGTGTGGGTTGCCACGCTGTAGCATCCGCCACTTCAATGCTGCTAAAAAATGCTTGCATGTCCAAGCACTTTATTACCTTGTGAATAGCTTCAATATTTTCCTGATGTATATCCAATACAGTAATTTGAAGTTGCTTTGGGCTAAATA
This sequence comes from Shewanella sp. 10N.286.45.A1, assembly GCF_041470405.1. NCBI lineage: Bacteria > Pseudomonadati > Pseudomonadota > Gammaproteobacteria > Alteromonadales > Shewanellaceae > Shewanella > Shewanella sp. 10N.286.45.A1. Next base: position 1,732 of record NZ_JBFRMK010000027.1, on the reverse strand, counting down.
GATGTAATAAAGGAATAAGGAGAGAGCCCCAAGGTCCTGAACCAGCATACAACAAATGGACCTGACCATTTTCAGTCAATTTATGGGTTATTGCCCGTTTAACGCCTCGTAAAAATTGAAAACTTCTGATCGCTTCCTTTAAGCATCTCGCTCCTTGGGTCGGCATGATAGCCACACCGTAGGCAGTTGAAATATCATCTCCTTTCGCCATATCGGCCTCGGCTGAGATTCCCGACATTTGATACATGAGATCAGATAATAACCATGATAGCTTGAATCTATTACCTTCAGCCATGTTTTCATTCTCAAGTAAAAACTGATCTACAAGGCTATTAAACTCGTCTGATAACGATTGATTTTTAACTTTTTCCATTGTCAGTATCCTTGTGTATAAACCTATGCCACTCCTCTCGTGATAAGCTGCAATCGATGACTAGATTGATCCGTGGTTTCACTCCCATATTACGCACACTATGGGGAGCATCGGCATTGATATACCAAAGCTCACCTACATGCATATGTAGTACTTCTCCATTACTTGTAAAATGAACCTGCTCGCTGGATTGTAATGGAATATGGAATCTGCCCTCTCCATTTTCAATATTAAGCCCTAAGTCTCTGTGTTCCTTGATCAGTGCACCCGCTTCCAGTTTCATTAAGCGAATAGATTTTTTGGCGAAAGGTATAGCGTTGATCAACCGATAAATACTTGTCGCAGTATTCACAATGGGTAAATCTACCCACTCGTCACCATGTTCAATTTGATAGCACTGAAGAATCGGATGGCTGAGCTCATTCACCTTGAGCGTTCGCAAGGCAAGTACGCTCCACACCCCTTCATAGTTAGAGCGGTTAACATGTTCAGTCCATAAATTGCTCGGCAACTGCTTGATCTCGGCATCAATGCTCTCATGATAAAGTTCGACTTTACCAATACATTGAGACTGAATAATCGTAGAATCCATGAAGTACCTTTCCAGTTGAGTCCATTCAAAAAACAAATTCTGACTGCAAAATTAGCGCAGCTGTATAAATTTTTTACAAAACATACACTACACTTATTGCTCATCAAGTCACGCATAAATCCGCAAATTGCTCTTTAATTCCGGAGTTTGTTGTGTTTTATTGTATGTAAATAAAAATAAAGGAATCATTGCCTTATGGATACTGAGCTCAAAGCAATCCTTCAGTTTTTTGATCATCTTGGGCTTGCCTATCAACTCACTTCAGTGCGAAGTGATAGTTTTATGCAGGGTATGGATATAAAAAATGGCGTACTACTTATTGATAGAAAGTCATTAATTCATGTTGGAGACCTATTACACGAAGCGGGACATATTGCAGTTACAGAAGAAGCTGTTCGGCACAAGCTTCAAGGGGATGTATCCAGATCCGGTCATCAAGCCGGAGAAGAGATGGCCGCTATTGCATGGTCATGGGCTGCACTTAAACATATAGGTTTGAGGCCAGAGCTAGTATTCCATGAAGATGGTTATAAGCAAGGCTCTAAGTCCATAATCGATGCGTTTAAAAGCAACAATGGGTTTGGCATACCCTTATTGGTATATTGGCAGATGTGTCTGAGCCTACAAAACAACTCCGCTGGCTTTCCCAAAATGCAAAATTGGCTGCGATTGGCGGAGAACGCTTAGTAATACCAATTGCATTAAGTATTTGACCCGTTCAGAGTCCCTCAGTCTTTTCAATTCAAAGCGCATTGGTAAAGAAATGG
>NZ_JBFRMK010000026.1:0-13197 GCF_041470405.1 Shewanella sp. 10N.286.45.A1 | reverse complement strand
CTTTCCACTTCTGCTTTGCATTGGCTTAAAAGGGAATAACCATTTCTTTACCAATGCGTTTTGAATTGAAAAGACTGAGGGACTCTGAACTGGCCAAATACTTAATGCAATTGGTATAAATGAGAACAACAATCGATTTAGTTGGAGAATATTTTGGAATTTCTGTACGAGTACGGCCTGTTTTTGGCTAAAGCAGTGACGATAGTTGTGTCTATTTTAGCTGTGGTGATTGTGGTGCTGGCATCATCAATGAAGCACAAAGCTGAAAAAGGTGAGCTGAAAATTACTAATATCAGTGATGACTTAAAAACATTGAAGCATGATCTCAAAGAAGAGCTGCTGTCTAAGAAGGCGTTTAAAGCCTATGAGAAAAAAGTAAAAGCTGACGAGAAAGAAAAAGACAAGGCGCAAAAAGACAACAAAGAGCCTGAAGCCGATCCTAAAGTATTCGTGGTCGATTTTAAAGGCAGTATCGATGCCGGAGAAGTGGCGTCTTTACGCGAAGAGATAAGCGCGATTTTGACTATTGCAGACAAAGGCGATGAAGTCATTGTTAATGTGGAAAGTGGCGGCGGTATGGTCCATGGTTACGGTTTGGCATCAAGCCAGCTTGATCGATTAAGAAAAGCCGAAATCCCATTATCAATCTGTGTCGATAAAGTGGCTGCTAGTGGCGGTTACATGATGGCTTGTGTGGCTAATAAGGTGTACGCAGCGCCGTTTGCTATTGTCGGTTCTATTGGGGTTGTAGCCCAAGTGCCTAACTTTAATCGTTTGCTTAAAAAGCATGATATTGATTATGAGCAACATACCGCAGGCGACTTCAAACGCACTTTGACTATCTTTGGTGAGAATACGGATGAAGGTCGGGAAAAGTTCCAGAAAGAGCTTGAAGAGACACATGTGTTGTTTAAAGCGTTCATTTCTAAGTACAGACCAGAACTTGATATTGCTAAAGTGGCTACCGGTGAGCATTGGTATGGTCAGCAAGCCATTGAGCTTGGCTTGATTGATGAAGTGGCTACCAGTGATGATGTGATCCTAAAGCTTGCTAACGAGCGCACAGTCGTTAAAGTGAGTTACCAGCTTAAGAAGAAACTGTCAGATAAGATTGCTCATGGTGCTTCTTTGTCTTTCAATGCAATTTTTAATAAATTTGCAGAAAAGAACCAACCGCTAAAATAGTTGGTTAGATATCAGTAAAAGCCTGCATCTGCAGGCTTTTTTGTATCTAAATTTAAATATAGGCTATTAATTAACATCCAAATCCGCTAAAAATGTAGTTATAAATGTACTAATTTAGCGGAGCAAAATGCATAAAGCTTGCAGCTACAAACCACACCTGATGGTTGGCGATCAGTCTTACCCTGCTTATGAATTGAGAAACCTACTAAGTTACTTAAAGAAACAGTTCGGTATAGAGGCAGTAGAGAAGCTGTGCCAAGAGATAGGTGTTGGTGAAAATGAATTAGCACTTAGCCAATTCGTCTATGTGTGGCAAGTCGATTATGCTATGACCTTCCTGCAGCATTTAAGTCAAGACCCTGAAGTGGGTGCCAAGGCCGCTAGTGAGTATCAAGTCACTGACTTAGGTTTTTTATTGGGCTATCTAACAAGCTATAAAACCTTAGGAGAGTGCCTTGAGTTTGTTATCGCCCATCCAGAACTCGTTGGTAGTTTTTCGGACACGCTTATACGTAATGAAGAGGGATTACTTAAGGTTAGATGGCTTAATACTAACAAGCTCGATATTAATAAATACAGTTGTCAGTTTCAGCACAGCATTGCCTCTTTGATGACCTTTGCGCGACAGTTAACGGGTGGCGAGGTGAACGTCAAACAGATCGCCTTAGCTGAACCTAAACGCAGTGCCAATTTTTTAGCCTCATGCACAGGCGCGTCAGTTAGTTTTGATGCGGAATTTTTTGAATGGTCTATTGAGCATCAGTTGTTGAGCCTACCCATTACTTTCTCTTTTGCTGCAGCGGAGCCCGGTATTACTGTCGACTCTAGTCATTCTTACATTTCAGAACTTCTCGCTGAGCTAAGAGAAAGTGCACCAGAATTACCGAGTATGGATGCGGTAGCATTAACGCAAAATATCAGTAGTCGCACATTAAGACGTCGGTTGTCTAACGCTGGTACGAGTTATCAAAAGCTGGTCGACCAAGTTCGTTGTCAAATGGCGATAGAACTTATTTTGTCGAATGAACACTCGATTGAATCAATATCAGATTATATGGGATTTGGTGATGTTAGCCATTTCAGGCAAAGCTTTAAACATTGGATTGGCCATCCACCCGGCCATTTTCACCGTCTTAATCGAGGTAAAGATAAAGCAAGCGGCTCACTGAATTGATTCCATTGAACCGCTTTACTAGGATCTGTTGTTTATTATAAGTGTTGGCAATTTCCCCAGTCAGCTGGCATGGCATCTATCCACTGCTTAATCACTTCTACGGCTTCAGTGTGCACTATTGCTCGACCAAGTGGCGGCATTCTGTCTTTTGCTTGATTGAGCTCTTGACGATAGACCGTGATGGAGTGTTCACCGTCACCTGGAATGATGTCATAAGATAAGCCTTTAGCGCCACCATCCCAACCCGGAGGCTGTTTACAGATCCCATACTGATAGCTGCTATGATCAATATAAAAGCCAAGACGTAATCCCGAGATGCTGGCAAACCCATCTGCGTTATGGCAATGAGCACAGTTAATATCCAGATAGCCTTTGGCTCGAGATGTTAATGAAGCGCTTTGATCGTTTATCTCTGCCGTTTTTCCCACTTCACTGAGATCTGGTAAGTCATTTAACAAACTGAGCTGTTGCCAAAGCTGCAGCTGATTGATGCTTTGACCTTGATAATTAATATCACGATTAAGCAGATGGGCTTTTATACCTATGGGCCTGATAAAAGCAGTTTGATTGTCACTGCCGAGAGTTGATTGGTGGCATATTTTACACTCAGCTCGACTAGGGACATGATAATCGAATACCTCTTCCACACCTTGATGATTCAAGCTGTGAGGCACGTCTAAACCTGCTTGCTGCAGTGTTGCTTCTGCGCCATCCCAAACATAAGGTAGGGTCGTCCAGCCAGCTTGTCGATGTATGAGCAGTCGAGTTTCTATTTGTACTTCATTGTTGGTGCCGCTGACTTGAGTATCGAAAGGTAAGGAGAACGTTTTCACTAGTACGGTGCCTACAGGCATCTCAAAGGTAGCGGTTGGGTGGTAGTTGATTTGTTTGCCTTGAGGCAGGAAAATAAAGCGGTGTTTGTTGGCGTAATTTGAAAATAACTGTGTCGATAGCTGGTAAGCCATTCCAGGTGTGACTGGATCTGATGTTGGCACACTCGGGTCTACAAATAGTCCATATTGAGAAAGGCTTTGGCAGTCCTCAGTCATTAAGGCATCCCAGTTAACTTCGGTTGTCGTGTTGTCACATACTGACACTGGAGCCTCTGTTACTGGTACATCTGGCGTTGTGGGTGTTTGTTCAACAACTTGCTCAGTTGAATTGTCTGAGCCACCGCACGCGCTTAACGACAAGATTAAAATGAATATTGCTATTTTATCCATAAGCTACCCAATCAATTTACTTGATAATACTCACACGAAAAAATTGCTGAATTAATAGTAAAAAAAAGGCCGGGATTAACCGGCCTTTTTATGTCTACCAATTTAGTTTGAGCAAGATGCGCTTGGTAGACGTTTAATCCACTCATTGATTAGCGCAACACCTTCAGCGTGCGAGAGACTACGACCAATCTCAGGCATTCTGTCTCCTGGATTGTTGGTTTCCATACGGAAATGTAAGATAGACTCTTCAGGGCTTCCTGGAACAACATCAAAGCCTAGAGAACCACCACCATAAGCGACAGGTGACTTACAAGTACCGTGTGATAACCCTGCATCTTCTGCATATGCTCTCCAGTATTCCAGCTTTAAGCCAGTATTAGAGGCATTACCTTCAGGGCGATGACAATGAGCACAGTTAATGTCTAAGTAACCTTTAGCTGTTTTCATCAATGCATCATCACTAAGGCTAGTGACATTCACTTCATCACCATCATTGTATGCTGGAACAGTATCGATGGTGGCAACATCAGGTACGCCTTGTAAAATGCCTGCGGCTTGCCACTTCAATAACTGGTTCATGCTGCCATCGGCATAGGCATAATCTTTGTTAAGTAAGCGTGCTTTTGGCCCAATAGGGACAAACTTAGCCGGACTATCAGCGTCAGCTTTAAACTGGTGACACTGTTTACACTGATTCATGCTTGGTACCACATAATCAAAGTCCAACGACTCGCCGTTATGCATGACTTTCTTGCCTTGAATTGCGCCAGCTTTTGCAAGTACAGCATCTGCTTTTTCAGCGTTCCACACATAAGGCAGTGCAGTCCAACCGGTTTCGCGGTGGATCAATAAACGAGTTTCTACTAAATCTTCGTTGTCCAATCCTCGCTTGCTCGTATCAGCAGGTAGGGCAAAGGTCTTAACTAATACAGTACCCACAGGGAAGTCGAGTGACTCCATTGCTGAGTAATCCGCTTTTTCACCCTCAGGCACAAATACGTAACGATACTTGGTTGAATAATCGGTAAACAGCGGTGTATTTAGGTCATAAGGTAAACCACCAGAGTTTGGCGCGTCAGCTGGATTTTTAGCATCTGCAAATAGGTTGTAGTCCGACAGGTTAGGGCAGTTAGCCTTCAGTAGCGCATCCCAAGAGGCATTACTACCTTCAGCTTTACAGAGGGTTAAGTCGCCATCACCAACAAGACCACCTTCGTCTTCGCCTATGCTACCGCCGCCGCCAATAAGGTTTCCGCCATCACAGCCCTCAGTTTCATCGTCTACACCACAACCGAAGATCTGTTCACCAAAGGTGACGGTATGTACAGGTAAACTCACCTGAGCACAGTTCATTAGCTTGTCTTGAGTCTTCTCATAGAGGACTTCAGGGATTGATATATCGGTATTTTCATTTGCGTATAGACGACCAAAAGAGACATCACCGTTGTCGCTAGCACAAACATTATCGCTGCCGTCAGCGGCAAATGGCATCTCCTGTAATCCAAGGTATGCAGCGGTACCATTATTAGACAGCATCTCACCTAAGCCGTCGTACAGTACGCCTGGAAAAGCGCCGTGAGTGAACAGGTAAGCCTTAATGATGTCATCAATTAGGTAACCATTTGGCTTTTGCCCGTACCCAGTGATGACGTTATCGTGGATATAGATATTACGCGGTGTGGGTCGCCAGCCATCTTCAATCGGTTGGCCTGGTTGGCCATAGTTTCCGACAAAGGCGTTCATATCAGGTTCTGCAATAAAGAAACTTGAAATGGTGATACCCATGGTATCGTGGTTGGTGACTTCGTTATTAAATATTTCAACATCATCAGTTGAAAGAATAATCATACCTGTACCCGGTGGCACGATATGAACGCCAGCAGGGTTGGCGGATGCATTGGCAAAGTTTTTGGTATTGTTATCATAAACTTTGTTATTAAAAATTCTTACGCTTGAGCCGTATCTATGGTTGTTGATGGGGAGATCGAACACCAAAATACCGCCAGTATTGCCCATGGCTTCGTTATCGTATACGTCAGCATATTTTGAGTTTTCTATCTCAATACCGGCAACGTTCTCTTTGGCTATGTTACGTCTAACCACAATGTACTGAGACTGCCCGACATAAATACCCGCATCGGCACTACCACGCACATAGGTGTCTTCAATGAGAATGTTTTCACACTCAACAGGGTAGAGGCCGTAAGCGCCGTTATCTTCGTCTAGTTCACCTTCCCAAATGGTCGCCAAACGACGCAAGATAATACCGTTAGTGTTTTTAAGCTTGATGCCGTTGTTCTTGGCTTCATTGACGGATAGATCCTGAATAATGATATTGACGGCGTTTTGTACAAAGATGCCATCGCCAGAGTTAGCTTTGGAAAAGTCGAGTACAGTTTCATTTTGGCCATAACCCATAATGGTTATGTTTTTAGCAAAGCTGCCATCGCCGTCTACATCGCCATCAAACAGCAGCGTCGATTCAATTTCAAATGTGCCTTTTGGCAGTACGATAACATCGTTACTTTGGGCGTTAATAAGCGCTTCTTGGATGCGAATAGTGAGGTTCTCACCATCTTCTATCATTATCGCACCGTCAGGAAAGGAAGGCCCTTCTGGCTCAGGAACCACGACCGGTGGTGTTTCTATTTGTACCGGGTCGTCATCGTCAGAAGAACAAGCCCCCAAGCTTATTGCGACTGCAGTGGCGATTAGTGATGGCATTAACCATGAAGGTTTCTTGTTGAGCATAGCGTCTCCAGAATTATTTTTATTATGCGCCTCTTAGATTGCACTGACGTACCAGATAAGCAATGTGAAATCCGGACAACAAGTTTGCAACATTGTGTTATCAAATGCTTTTTAAACCATAATTAAACGTAAAGTGTGTTGTTAGCTATTGAAAATCATTATGAAGAGCTTGCAATTCAAACGACTGTATTATTTCTGTACTGATAAAGCTTTCGCTAAATTATTTTACCGTGCAGAATATTGTTAAAATAATACAGAAACAGAGGTTTATGAAAACGAAGCTAACAAATGACAATTAAGCAGGGGCTATAAACCGGAGAGAAGCAAAATATACAGCTTTGATAAAAAGCTGGAGTTATCGTGACCCAACTTTTTTTATCGATAACTCTTAAGCAGGGTTTTACAATGGCGAGATGATGTTGGATGTCGTTATCTCTGTATGTCGCGCACAGTGATAGCTGGTTTAGCTATCGAGTATGTTTTGTAAAAACATTAAAGGTCGATACCAAAGCCAATAATAAACTGATAGTCATTGAGTTCGGGAGTTAGGCCGTTAGCGTCTGGCTGAGGTTTATTGGTTCGGTCCCAAACGAATGACAGGTCAAGGTCGAACATATCTGTTAATTCTATCTCTAAGGTTGCAATAGCGTGATGGGTATAGCCGCCTGACGCCTCATTACCGTATTGCAGTCGATACAGTGCGTTAAAGTCTATGTCAGATGATATTTCGGTATCGTATAAGCTTTCAATGACCAATGTGGCGCTGCTATCACTTTGATCTTCATTAACTTCAACAGTATCGAATCGAGTTAACGTATAAGCGGGGCCGCCACTGACGCTCCACTCTGTTTTTGGGGTGTCGATAATATTATAACCAAGACCAGAACCTACGGTTATTCGGTAATCGGTATTTAAAAAGGGATCAATGTAGATTTCAGCAAATACTGGGCGAAGGTAAAACTGTTTAGAGATAAACCAGTCAAAGTTACTGTTGATACGATGGTTGTTGATATTATTTTCGCCATCAGTCTCTGAATAATTGCCGATATAATCTAGATTAAACCTTGATTGGGTTGTTCGGCGTTTTGTTTTAGCTATCGCACTATAATCTATTTGGTCGGTATTACCTTTACGAAAATTGGCGCCTAAGCTAATTTTACTGGACCAATAGTTAGCTTCAGTTTGTTCACCAGCAATGATGGTCATTATCTTCGAATTATCAAACTCTTCACCGTTAATGTAGGACTTTCCATCTTTGATTAATAGCCTGCCTGATTTAGTGCTGAGGTCAGTAAAGCCAATGCTAACAATGCTGCTACTTTGCAATATCTTCACGTCTTCCCAGTCGATAAACACACTATCAAGTTCGTCGCTATCAAATTCAAGTTTGTCATCATAGAGGTTAACAATCTCGCCCTTAAGTAGTTCCAAGGATGTCAGTTGCAGCCAGTCATACTGACTATCAACGGGAAGGGTTATCTGCTCGGGGGTAATTTGAGGCAAAGGCTCTGTCGCTAAAGCAGATGTATTTAAACAAAAAAGTGTAAAACTACCGATTGCTATTGCACCCAAATTGACTTTTTTGCTCATCGAGATCCCTTGCCGTTCATATATCCAAAAATATGACTGATTACAGATTACTATTTTGATAAATTAATAATTTACAAACTTGCTTTGGTCGCTTCAACTATTTTGTTGTTTTTTATGTCATTTAGCGTGGTTTTCTGTTGCTTGTTGTAACCATGGCTGCATAAATTCTGCGATTTGTGGTTGGGCTTTTGCATTTGGATGGATCCCATCTCTTTGCATCAACGTACTGTCAGTGACAATCAACTCCATAAAGAACGGCATTAAGGTAATATCATGCTCTGCAGCGAGTTCTTTATAAACGGTTGATATTTGAGAAGCATAGCGTGGGCCGTAGTTAGGCGGTACCATAATTTCACTCAGTAGCACTTTTATCTGTTTATCTTGGGCAAGCTCGATGATTTTTGTAAGATTATTTTTCAGCTGCTTAGGCGGAAAACCACGAAGACCATCGTTGCCACCGAGCTCAATTAACAGTACCTCTGGAGTGGCAGAGTCAAGCAGGGCGGGCAGTCTGCGTAATCCACCGGCAGAGGTTTCGCCACTAACAGAGCCATTGATGATGGTATGTTCCGGCATTTTATTGCGTAGAAGATGAACCCAGCCTTCATTTTCTGGCATGCCATAACTTGCACTTAGGCTGTCACCTAGGATTAATATAGGGGCAGCACTTAGCGGGAAACTGCTGAAAATAAATAATAAGACAAAACCGAGTCGTCGGTTTTTAAGGTCTAAGAAGGGTTTTATGTCTGAAAAAAGCGCCATAACAGTAAGCCACCTAGTTAAATCGGTTAATACTCAAGAGGGAGAACTGACTATCCTCAACGGCATTAATATGGATGTCAAGCAGGGAGAGAGTGTCGCGATACTTGGCCCCTCTGGTTCTGGTAAATCAACCTTACTTGGGTTGCTTGCAGCGCTTGACTCCCCGAGCCAAGGTTCTATTCTGCTCGACGGTGTGGCATTGGAAACTCTTAATGAGGAATCTAAAGCTGCACTTCGAAAGCAAAAAGTGAGTTTTATTTTCCAATCTTTCATGTTGGTCGATACCTTGAATGCACTTGAGAACGTCATGTTACCTGCAGAACTCGCAGGGATCGCCAATGCGAAAGAGAAATCTCAGGCGATGCTAGAGCGCGTTGGATTAAGTCATAGACTGAACCACTTTCCTAACCAATTATCAGGTGGAGAGCAGCAGCGTGTGGCAATTGCCCGAGCTTTCATCTGTGAACCGAAAGTACTGTTCGCTGATGAACCTACCGGGAATTTGGATTCAGCCAATAGTGATAAAATTGCTGACATGTTGTTTGAACTCAACCGAGAGAGTGACACCACGTTAGTGTTAGTGACTCACGACATGGTGCTAGCGAGCCGCTGCCAACGCCAGTTTGTTATGGACTCTGGTCATTTGAGCGAAAAGCAATCTGCTCCCGCAGCAGAGGTTGATGACAACGTTGCACAAGAGGCAAGTTCATGGAGCTAAGACTAGCATGGAGGCTATTTAAGCGGGAATTGTCTCAAGGTCAGTTACTGCTGATTATTTTGGCGATCACCTTAGCGGTGTTGTCGGTGACAGGTTTAGCATCTGTAAGCGAGCGCTTGCAGCTTGCTATCAACGGCCAAGCTTCAAAATTTATCGCTGCAGATAGAATTATAAACTCGCCGAAGAAAATTGATCCAGCAGTGCTTAGCATCGCGGATGACATAGGCTTGTCACGTGTAACCAGCATGCAGTTTAACTCTATGGTTTACGCCGGGGATGAATTTCAACTAGTCACCGTTAGAGCCGTTGAGCAGGGTTACCCACTGAAGGGGAACATCGAGCTAAGTACAGGTGTGGCAGAAGGGCTACCTAGTGCCGATAATATTTGGTTTGAAACTCGACTCGGTGGTTTGCTTGGTTATCCTAAGCACATTGAAATTGGTAACGCTAATTTTGGTTTATCAAAAGAGATAGTTCGCTTACCTGATGCGGGTTTTAATCCATTCGCATCTTCACCAGTGGTGCTGATGCGCATTGAAGATGTAGCTAAAACTCAAGTTATTCAACCTGGTAGCCGAGTCACTTATCTGTATCAGTTTAGCGGTGACAGCGCAAAACTTGACGCTTTTGAGCAGCAAGCTAAACCGTTACTCAACACCAGTCAGCGCTGGGTTGATGTGCAATCGGGTGATTCGCCTATTGCCAGTGCGGTAAAGCGGGCAGAGCGTTTTCTGTTGTTAGCGAGCTTACTGGGTATTGCTTTGGCCTGCGCCGCGATAGGTATCGCTGCGCAACGTTACTGCCAGCGTCATTATGATGTCGTGGCCATGCTCAAAACATTTGGCGCTTCAGCAAAACAGATCAGAGTGTTATTTGGTACGCATTTGCTGCTAGTCACTGCAGTGGGAGTGGTGCTTGGGCTCGTTGGTGGCTTTGGCTTAGACCGCGCGATTACCTCCTTTTTACCCGCTGAAATAGCGGCTTATAGCCCGCCCATAAGTCGTCCTATCTTACTGGGTATTGGTACCGGCTTTATTAGCGCCTTTATGTTTTCTGCTTATCCTCTAATGCGCTTACTGGCCATTCCTCCGCTCAGAGTATTGCAGGGACACCTTGAAGGTTTGCAGTTAGGTATGTGGCTACATCTGCTACTGAGCTTAACTGCGATGGCGATATTAGGGTATTTGTACTCTCAAAGCTTGGCGCTAACACTCACTGTGGTTGCTGCGGTTTTGTTGTTAGGCGTTTTGCTGAGTGTGTTAGGCTTCTTTATGATCCGCCTAGGCCATAGCGTTGGCATGAAGACCACGAATCCATTGCAACTCGCATTAGCTGGACTTCTACGCCGAGCGCGACAAAATGCTGTGCAATTGGTGGGCTTTAGTAGTGCGTTAGTGTTGTTATTGACCATTTTTGCGCTCAGGCAAGATATCTTAAACGAATGGCAAAAACAGCTACCAGAGAATGCTCCCAATTATTTTCTAGTTAACATCGCGCCAGATGAAACTGATGCTATTGCGGACTTTTTAAAGCCTCATGTAGAAGTGCCGCCGGTTATTTATCCGGTGATCAGAGGCCGCTTGACCGCAATTAATGATGAGATACTCATCTCATCAGAGCAGAAGAAAGCGGGTGAAGAGGGACGCGTTGGGATCTCTCGAGAGCTGAACTTAACTTATCGCGACAGTATGCCTGACAACAATGAACTGATATCAGGTAGCTTTAACCAAAATACCTATGATGTTTCAGTTGAATCAGGTGTTGCTGAGCGTTTAGATCTAGCTCTTGGTGATAGGCTCACTTACACCATCGATAATCAGTCATTAACGGTGAAAGTGGCTAGTATTCGTGCCGTTCATTGGGAAACACTGCAGCCGAATTTCTTTATGATTTTTACCAAAGAAGCTCTTGCTCCGTTTGCTTATACCTCTATGTCGAGTTTCCACCTAGAGGATGCTCAACGGTCAGTGATTTTGTCCTTAATTAAGCAATTCCCAACCGTATCAATTATTGATGTTGGTGCGATGGTGATGCAGCTGCGACAAATCATCGAACAGGTGTCGTTGTCGCTGACGTTGGTAATGGTGTTAGTGCTATTGGCGAGTGCATTAGTGATGATCGCGCAAACTGAAGCTGGAATGGCAAGTCGTCAACGAGAGCTGGCAGTACTAAGAACATTTGGCGCATCAGGTTGGCTACTTCGAGCTGCAACGGGTTTAGAGTTTGCATTACTCGGTACGATTGCAGGGGTATTGGCGGTTATTGTGGCTGAGTTTACGTTATACCTACTGAAGACTCAGGTATTTGAGCTTAATGTATATATGCATTGGCCGTGGTGGGCAATAGCGCCGTTGTGCGGTGGGTTTGTTGTGGCATCTCTGGGATTATGGCGTTGCCGTCAACTGCTCAATAAATCCTGTGGTGAGCTGCTAAAAGCGCATTAATCATTAGGGACGATTGACCTTTCGCGCTTAGTTTATGTTTGAGTTCAATGATTTTAGGGCAAGGCTTGAGTGATGATGCTTAGCTCGCTAAGTGAAAGCGCGTCAGGCAGTGATAAAAGCATTGAAACCAACCCGAAGGGTCGTGCTTCTTGGCTATTTTACTGCGTTGTAGACTATTTGTGGCGAATCACTCAACCGCATCGCCTCTGGCTTGTTGAAGTCGCCAATAAACAGCGGCAAAAACAATGGTGAAAGAACAATCACTCTAGTATGTGATGAAAAAAAGGGATGCCGCGAGTGCATCCCTTTTTCTTTTATTATTTGAAAATTTCGCTAAAAGCTTCATCAATATTTGCATAGTTAAATTCAAAACCATCAGCGAGTGCTTTTTGCGGCACAACATATTGCCCATCAATGAGTAGCGTCGACATCTCACCTAGTGCTAGCTTTAGCCCGAATGCTGGAGCTGGAATACAAGTTGGGCGTTTTAAGGCTGTGCCCATTGCATGAGTAAACTCCTTATTGCTTACCGGAGCAGGTGCGCAGCCGTTATAAATACCGCTACACTGCTTATTGTTAAGCATAAACTCAATCAAGCGGATGAGATCGGTTTGATGGATCCAGCTCATTCCCTGTTTACCGTTTGCAATCGGCCCCCCTAAACCGAGTTTAAATGCCGGTAGCATCTTAGCTAATGCGCCGCCGTGAGCGCCTAGTACCAGTCCGATACGTACAATACAAACGCGGGTTGAATCGCTTGCAGCATTTAGTGCTTCTTGTTCCCACTGTGAACATACTCTATGGGTAAACTCACTTTTACTTTGTTGGCTTAAATTGAAGTCTTCAGTGATATGCTGCTCGCCTTGACGACCATAAAAACCTACCGCAGACGCGCTAATAAAAGTACTAGGGGGATTATCACTGTCTTTAATAAGTGCAGAGATTTTGTGCGTGATCTGCCAACGGCTCTGACAAATGGCCTCTTTTTGGTCACTAGACCAACGTTTACCTGCAATGGGTTCGCCCGCTAAATTGATGACAGCATCAAAAATATCCAAGTTTGCTAGGTTGTCGAGATCCGCTAGATAACGGTGAGCTGCACCTAATTTAGCGGCAGCATTTTCAGGTGATCGAGTGAGCAGAGTCAGTTGATGATCAGGACTTAGCAAGTTAACTAATTGACTGCCAACAAATCCACTCGCGCCGGTAATTAATACATTCATAGGCTTTTGTTTTTTAGGAGGGTCTTACTAGAGTTTACGCCATTGACGCGAATAAAGATCTCTTCACTGTTAAAATTGTTTTAGATCTAACACCACTTTTGTTAGGGCCTGTTGATCTTTCATGGTT
>NZ_JBFRMK010000025.1:0-26950 GCF_041470405.1 Shewanella sp. 10N.286.45.A1 | reverse complement strand
GCAATGGATTCGACCTATTTGGAAAAACTAATAAATGCTTGAAAAACATTCACGCTCTTACCCTTGGGATAGGACGCGGCTGCGCGCGGCCTATCCTTATACGTTAGCTGTATTTAACGACTTACCTAAGAATACAACTGTGGTTTTGCCCAAAACCTCTTCCTTAATACGCCTGTACCCACGGCGCTCATACATACCAAGGTTGGCTTTACTATTAATACCAGTAAACAATTCTACTTGGTTTGCTTTAGGATAAAACAGCTCTAATGCACTAAGTAGCTTGGAGCCAATCCCCATACCTTTAAAGTCAGTTTTCACAGCCATACGGCCTATATAGGAAGTTGAACCATTTAATTTAACTTGTCCACTTGCAATAATCTGATCGTTCAAAACAATTTTTAAAATACATTTATTATTAAATTCAGACTCAAGTTCAGCTAAGCTCTGAGTTAACGGGGGAATACTAAAATCATTATGTAATTCAGCTTCTGAAATATACGCTTCCTTTTGAATTTGAAGAATAATAGGCGCATCTTCAATTTTTGCTTCTAAAATTTCCATTTACACGAACCTATATTTATGCAGCTAACAGCTTATTCATTAGTCGCTCGATAACGTTCTTAGCAACTCGTTAATTTTTTAACAAGCTATCACAGCTAAGGTATTGCTGTACATAGATAATTTCTAATTTCAGGCGACATAAATGGGCTTGTTGAGTGCGGATAAAGAGAGCCTAGGCTGTTCAATGGGTCCGTGTATCACTTTTTTACATTTTCCATCAGTCTGATTTTCATAGGTTTTGTGAAATGTTAAAAAATTATCGATGCCTAGCAGGACAGTTTTGGCATCTTTATTTGCGCCATAATGGCCGTTTTTCGCTTTCATCTGAGCTCCATAACTCTGTATGCTACAGAGCTTGCTATGAAACCGAAGGCCTCTACTTCATCTTCACTTGGTTGTTTAAGTGTTAATGCTTAGCAATGGTGTTTTAGCTTCAACTGTTTTCCCGTAAACGTCTGAGCCTAACAGTATTTCAATGAACTCACAGAATCAGATCCCCCCGTTGGAAATTTTGCTTTTTAAATTTCGCCGGGGCGCTGAGGGATAGACTCTTATGAAATCAAGAGCGGGGACAAACGCTTTCCCCCTTGGCTCAGGTGTGAGATGGAATTCCACGACCTTTATCAAACGGAGTTTGATTATCTCAAGACCGATCAGGGATAGAATCCCACGACATTAGTCAGGCGCAGCCTGATAAAAGCAAACCCAAAGTATGAATTTACTGCCAAAACCAACCCAAAAACCACCAAAATTCAAAACTTTGGCTAGGCTTAATCAAACCTCCCCTTACTCATAAAACAAAAGGATTTGTTTATGGCACTCGCCTGTGTTGCAACCCGTGCAAGTAGCGGCGTCGACGCCCCTGCGGTTACCGTTGAAGTGCACCTCAGCAACGGCTTACCCGCATTCTCACTGGTAGGGTTGCCCGAGGCTTCGGTCAAAGAAGCCAAAGAGCGAGTTCGTAGCGCATTGATAAACGCAGGCTTCGAGTTCCCGATGCGCAGGATCACCGTCAACCTCGCCCCAGCTGATCTTCCAAAACAGGGTGGCCGCTATGATCTCCCTATCGCTATTGGCATTCTTGCCGCATCAAAACAGATCCCACCACAATCGATTGAGCAACATGAATTTGTCGGTGAACTAGCGCTCTCTGGCCATGTGCGTGGTTGCCAAGGCATATTGCCAGTCATCGTTGCGGCAAGCCAAGTCAATAGCCGTTTAGTGTTGCCCATTGATAACCGCGCCGACGCAGAACTCGTTGGCTATCAACAAGTACTGTTTGCCACCCATTTACAATCTTTAGCTGCCTATCTCCATGGACAGTCAGAGTTGCCCGGTATTGACCCTGGACTGGAGTGGATAACACCGACTTCAAATAATGATGCTAATACTCACTGTCTTAGCGAAGTGGTTGGCCAGCAACATGCAAAAATGGCGCTAGAGATTGCAGCCGCCGGCGGACATAACCTGATGATGCTAGGACCACCTGGCACCGGCAAAACCATGCTGGCTACGCGCATGATGCAGCTGCTACCGCCACTTGATTATACCGAAGCGCTTGAGGTGGCTTCGATTCACTCTGTTGCAGGGCAGAACATGTTACCGCAGCAATTTTATCAACGGCCTTTTAGAAGCCCACACCATACTAGTTCGGCAATATCATTGGTGGGTGGTGGCGCTATTCCCAAACCCGGGGAGATCTCCCTTGCCCATCGCGGTGTGTTGTTTCTTGATGAGGTGGCCGAGTTTCCACGCAAGGTACTAGACTGCTTACGTGAACCAATGGAGACTGGTGAGGTGAGCATCTCCCGCGCGGCAGCTAAACTCAATTTTTTGTGCCGCTTTCAATTAGTGGCGGCAATGAACCCTAGCCCATGTGGTGATGTCGATAACGCCAGAGCCAGTAATGAACAAATTCTGCGGTACCTTTCTAAGCTTTCAGGGCCATTTTTAGACCGTTTTGATTTAACCATTGATGTGCCTAAACTGCCACTTGGCGCTTTAAATAGCTGTGACACCCAAGCTGAAACTAGCGCTGTTATCGCCCAACGAGTACATACTGCAAGAGAGATACAATTAGCCCGTTCAGGTACTCTCAATAGCGAACTGACTGGCAAGCAACTCAAAGAGGAAGGCAGATTTAATACAGAAGATCTGTTGTTTCTAGAGGAGAGCGTCAATAAACTCGGTTTATCGGTACGTAGTTACCATCGACTGCAACGAGTAGCCCGCACCATCGCGGATCTACAACAGCAACAAGATGTATCTCGTCCACATATTGCCCAAGCACTAGGTTACCGCGCTATTGATCGGCTTCTCGCCAGCTTAAAGCAGTACTAAGCTTGATTGATAGAACACATTATTCGCTGCTTTTAGCAGCAAAAATTAACATCTAGATTGAGACAAACCCCGACAACGAGTACTATAGGTCTCCGTTTTTTATCTTGGGGTTGTTAATGGGCGCGATAGTGTCACGCATTAAGGGAAGCTTAGCGTTCTTCTGCTACTTTATTAATACTATTTTTTGGGTTACTCCTATTCTAGTCGTTAGTATTTTTAAGCTAATCCCACTCACTCTCACGCGTACAGCTTGCACCTATTTCCTTGATTTTTGTGCCAGCTCTTGGATCCGTTGCAATGGCGTTATTGAGGATACATTTCATAAAGTGACCATTGACGTGCAAGGTGATGCACAACTATCAACCAAAGAGTGGTACATGGTAATAGCCAACCATCAGTCTTGGGTCGATATTCTAATTTTACAACGAGTATTAAATGGAAAGATTCCATTTCTGAAGTTTTTCTTGAAACAACAACTGATATTTGTACCGGTTTTAGGGCTGGCTTGGTGGGCACTCGACTTTCCATTTATGCGCCGTTATAGCAATGCCCAACTGCGTAAGAATCCTAAACTACGCGGTAAAGACATAGAGATCACCCGCAAAGCCTGCGCCAAATTTAAGCATAAGCCTGTCAGCGTAATGAATTTTGTCGAGGGCACACGCTTCCATCCTGGTAAGCATAAGAAGCAAAACTCACCCTTTACTCACCTGCTTAAACCTAAGGCTGGCGGCATGGCTTTTGCGTTATCAGCAATGGGTGAGCATATTCATAAGCTCGTTAATGTGTCTATCTACTACCCTGGAAAAGTGCCGACATACTGGGAGTTTATTAGTGGTCAAGTCGATAACATTAAGGTGCATATAGAGGTCAGTGAAATTGGTGAATCACTGCGTGGCGATTACATAAAAGATCGTGAATTTAAAATTGAATTTCAGAATCAATTAAATCAAATGTGGCAACAAAAAGATCAAGTGCTTACCGAGTTAGCACAAGCAGATACAAGCAGCAAAGAGGCTTAAGTACAATGTTGAATTTTTTACCCGGCTCACTGTTATATTTTATGAGCACCACTTTATTAATCATCAACACGGTTTTATGGGCCTCACTTATCTCTATTGGTGGGATAATTAAGCTTGTGGTGCCTTTTACCGCAGGTCGCAACGCATTGACCCATTTGATGAATCGTTTTATGTGGGCTTGGGCGACTTGTAATGGCGGGATCCTGCACTTACTTGCGGATATAGAGTGGGACATCGAGGGCTTAGAGAACCTTGATAAAAAAAGCTGGTATCTACTGATTAGCAATCATTTAAGTGGTTTTGACATTGCTGCGCAAACCTATGTATTACGTAACCATATCCCTATGCTTAAGTTCTTTTTAAAGCGCGAACTGATGTACGTCCCTTTTCTTGGTTTAGGTTGCTGGGCACTTGATATGCCGTTTATGAGCCGCACCAGCCCAGCTAAATTAAAGAAAAACCCAAAGCTCAAAGGTAAGGATTTAGAAAGCACTCGCAAAGCCTGTGGCAAGTTCCGCTTTATGCCGACATCAATCATTAACTATGTTGAGGGCAGTCGATTTACTGAAGAGAAACATCGACGTCAAGATTCACCTTACCGCTACTTGTTACGTCCTAAAGCTGGCGGTATCGCCTTTGCGTTATCGGCAATGGGCGAACAGTTTACCAACGTGCTTAACGTAACTGTGCTCTATCCTGAAGTGTTTAAGAAAGATGCCTTGTACGAAGTGATGCATGGCCGCTTGAGAAAAATTGTAGTTCGTGTGAAGGTGCTGCCGGTGCCTGAAGTAGACAATAAACGCTATTTTTCAGAGTCGAGTTACCGTGTTGAGTTCCAGCGCTGGTTGAATCAACTTTGGCTGGAAAAGGATGAAGAGATCCATCAGCTGATGATAAAACATGGTGCGCCAACCGAACCCAGCCAAGAAAAAAAGCCAACTATATAAGTTATTAGGACTGAGTATCCCTAAATTAAGGTGCACATCATGTGCACCTTTTTTATGTAAAACTGTTAATTTATCCCCAGCCATAACCCCATACAAATCACGTTAAAGATCACATAAACAATAAAAAAAACAAAACGCAATAACGCTTAATATCAAATACTTAGACAACACAAACATCTAAAGCAAGATATTCAACCATCTAAGGAGTAAAACCGTCTTAAATTACGGGTTACAAGACTAGACACTAATACTTTTGGGCTATATATTACCGCTTACAATTACATTTAATCAACACAAGCATCAAAAGGTACGTTCCATGTATATAACTTGGCCCACACATAAAAATGCCTTTCTGCTATGTTTATTTTTGCCTCTTTGGTTGGCCGGTTGTTCAAGCAACATCATTCAACAACAGAGCCCAAGAATTCTGCAACTAGAGAGTAAGGACTTCGCTTCATATTGGGTGGTAAAAGATAAACTCATTGATTGGCGCAAGGCTCTACCAAATGGACTGCACAATGATCCCAAAGAAAATACCACTCAATATAAAGCATCATTTGTAGTCAACAGCCATGGTCAAATGACTCAGTTAGAGATTATTAATAGTGTAACTGGCGAGCTGTTAGATCAAGCTGCTTTAGCGGAAATATCTAACCAACAGTTCTACCCTACTGCACAAAATAGTGCGCTGCAGGCGGTGCGGATAAATACCAGCTTTCGATTATAGTATTGGCTTATAAAATATTATTAAAAGCATAAAAAAAGCTCCTGTTAAGAGCTTTTTTATGCTGAAAAGGAGAGGTTAAACTCGACGCTCTACCAATTTAACCCAGCCATCAGGCCCAGCAATATGGCCTTTTTGGATCTCAGTCAATACTTTATAAATACGCTTAGTATGCTCGCCAACATTGCCATCGCCAACGGTAACAATTCGATTATCTTCAAAGATATATGAGCCTACTGGTGATACCACTGCAGCAGTACCAAAACCGCCCGCCTCGATAATTTCGCCAGATTCTATATCAGCAATAAATTGGTCTAACATCACTGTTTCTTGGCGAACTTCACACCCTAGAATCTCACCTAAATCGAGAATCGACTGCGAGGTAATCGACTTCAAAATGGTATCGGTAAATTTGGGAATGATAATGCTACCGTCTTTAAGCACATGGAAATGGTTCATCGCCCCCACTTCCTCGATCTGCTTGTTATTAGCATCTAAATACAGTACTTGTGCAGCGCCATATTCAGCAGCCGCTTTGCCAGCTTTCAGTGATGCTGCATAGTTACCCGCCGCTTTCGATGCGCCAGTACCACCCGATACCGCACGGTGGAAGCGTTCGCTAATCAACAGACGAATCGCCTTATCGAAACCGTCAGTGTAGTAAGGACCACTAGGGCTGAGCATCACACAAAAAGTGTATTGTTCACTTGGGCTCACAGATAATCTATCTTCAGTAGCAAATACAAATGGACGGATATAAAGACAAGCATCTTCCTGCATTGGGAACCATAAACGGTCAACATCAATCAATGCGTTAATAGCTTCAATTTGTAGCGCTTCTGGAATTGCAGGAATGCAGATAATGTCTGCTGAACGGTTTAAACGCTCGGCATTTTTATCGATACGAAAGGTATAGATTTCACCATCTTCATGCTGAAAGGCTTTAGCGCCTTCAAACACTGATTGGCCATAATGCAATGCAATTGCACCTGGCGCCACCTCAAATGGGCCATAAGGTACCACCCTAGGATCACACCACTGCCCATCACGGTAATCCATTAAAAACATGTGGTCAGTTCTGAGGTTACCAAAACCAACATTTGTGGTTGGTTTGAACTGCTCTGTACGGCGCTCTGACGCAGGTTTTAAATTATAGTTTATTTGCATTGCATACCACCTTGAATACTGACTGAGCAGCCTATGCAGTGGTCACAAAAAAGTCAAGTGAAACGCGGGTTAGCATCAATAAATTCAGTGCATAAAGGCAGCTCAATATAACAAACTCCGATTCGAGCAAACTGGCCTAAAACACACGGCAGCAACTCAGTCACTTACTGTCGACAGTCGTTCAATTTTCCAATGGCTAAACAGGTATCACAACTGCGAATTTTTCCTGAGCCTTTATCTAGGAAGGCACTAATTCTGTTACTCAAGCTTTGCATCATCTCTTGGGTAATAGGCTTACGCCACTGATAGTGATTCATCAAGCGGCTGACATGGCGATAAGCCAAGATATCTTCGCTAGTAAAATACTGCTCATCCATCAACTTGCTCTCAAAGGAAGAGGTCGCACCCGCTAAAAAGAAATACAGCGCTTGGCTTAAGTCTCTTATATCGGTATCGGTCGCCTTTAAATCACCACTCATAACAGCATCTTCTAGTGGCCGTTTAATTCGACTCCAGAACAAATTAACTCTGTTTCTTAATACCTCTATTTTATCTGAACTGGCTAATTGCCAAAACATACTATTAATAGATACAACTCTCAAAATATTAAATATTGGGCTTCTTTTCACAACTTCAAATGTAAATAAAACGGCAAGAACAGAACGTTCATTAATAGTTAAATCTGGATTTTCTTTTATAAAAATAGGTATTTGACTCGATGTTGTATTTCGTAAAAAAAGACAAACCAGCACATCTTCTTTTGATTCAAAGTATTTATACAATGTATTTGTTGAACAGCCTGCACCTTTTGCTATCTGTGCAAACCTAAATGAAACAACACCTTGATTATCAATAAGTTCTTCAGCAACATCTAACAATTGATTACAACGAATCGCATCTGTATGGCTATTTGGACATTGCATATTCATACCTAACTTTATATAAAACCAGCTCCATTTTATGGGCTTAGCTTAATTTAGATACATAAAAGAAACATTTTCTTGAACAGTACCACAAAAATCTTTATCGCCCGATACAAAGTGTGATTTCGCGCATAATTGAATGACAAGCATAAGCATATTGTAACCCCAAGTTAATTGGAGATAACAATATGCAAACAAGACGTTCGTTTTTAAAATTTGGAGCAGGAGCTGCTGCCGTTGGCGCACTTTCACCATTAGCAGTAAGCGCTAATTCATCTGATGTTGAATGGGATGAAAAACATGAAATCGTTATCGTGGGTTCTGGTTTTGCCGGGCTGGCTGCAGCGGTAGAAGCCGGTAAATTAGGCGCCAAAGATATCGTCATTTTTGAAAAATTAGGCGTATATGGCGGCAACAGTACTCTCAATGCTGGCCAAGCTTGTTTCGCTAATACAGACCTACAAAAACAACTGGGCATTGAAGATAGTGCTGAACTGATGGTGCAAGACCAACTCAAATCAGGTCGCGGTTATGCAAGTGAAGAACTGCTTAAACACAGCGCCGAGCTAGGTCCGTACATCTACCAGCTCACTAAAGATTGTGGCTGTGTTTACCGCGATCACATCATCAATACTGGCGGAACCAGCGCCACACGTAGCCACCAAGTGGTTGAACGCAGCGGCGCAGGCTTTATCCGCCCGATGCTAAAAACGGCACGTAGCTACGGTGTTAAAACCAAAATCCGCCATAAATTCGAGCATCTAATCACAGCCAAAGACGGCACAGTACTTGGGATCCAAGTGCGACGCGGTTACCACTTCGGTCATGAAAACTCTGGTGAATTAATCAATGTAAAAGCTGAAAAGGGTGTGTTGATTGCAACCGGTGGTTTTGGTGCCAACGTCAGTTTCCGCCAAGCACTTGATCCAAACCTTGGCAACGAAGTCGGTTGCACAAACGCTCGTGGCGCCACAGGTGATGGCCTTATCGCCATGCTTGCAGAAGGTGCAATGCCTGTACATTTGAGCTTTATTCAGTCTGGCCCTTGGGCATCTCCCGATGAAGGCGGCTTCGGTTATGGCGCCGGGTTCTCGCTCTATAACTTCCCGCACTCTATCGCTATCGACCGTAACACCGGCCAGCGCTTCATGAACGAAACGGCAGATCGTAAAACACGCGCCGACTTAGAAGTACAGCGCCGCGATAAAGACGGTAATCCTAACCCAGCACTTCTCATCGCACCTAAGCATGAAGCGATGAAAGACCCATCAATGGCCAATGTATTGAAATACAACGTTGCTTGGGAGTTTGACAGTGTAGATGCAATTGCTAAGCACTTCGACCTGCCTAAAAAAGCGCTTAAAAAGCAAATTGATGATTGGAATTTATACGTTAAATCTGGCGAAGACCCACAGTTCGGTAAGCGCATGAACATGAGTACAGGTATCTATCTGACTGCACCATTCATCGTGCAGCGCTTATGGCCAAAAGTGCATTACTGCCAAGGCGGTATCCAAATTAATGCCAAAGCAGAAGTCATTGCAGCAAAAACAGGACAAAGCATTCCAGGGCTTTATGCCGCAGGCGAAGTTTCCGGTGGCGTACACGGCGTGAGCCGACTTGGTGGCTGTTCAACACCAGAGTGTATGGCATTTGGCGTAACTGCTGCTCGTTCAATGATGAAGGCATAAGGAAAATTACCATGAAGACAGTTAACACATTACTTGCACTCATTCTTGGTGGCTGCATTGCCGTTTCAGCACAAGCTCGTGACCAACGCGACTACCACGAAATGGTTTACGACTCAGGGTGTAAAACCTGTCACGACCAGGGCATGAAAGCTTTTCCATCAGACGATTCATGCCTGCAATGCCATGACATGAGCGAATTGGCAGAGCAAACAAAACGTGAAGGTCATGAAGCAAGACAAAATCCTCACGACAGCATGCATTACGGCCAAGAAGCGCCGTGCATGGAGTGCCACGGTGAGCATACACCGAAGCAAGCCATTTGCATGGATTGCCACAACTTTGATTTCCCAAAATTTAAGCAATAAACATAAAACTACATATATAAAGGAAGATGATGATGAAAAAACTACTCGCGATGTCAGCAATTCTTGTTACAGGTTGTGCTGTAGCCGGTGATAAGCCAGCAGATAAGCCTTGGCACAATGAAAAGCCAACCTTGTCGACCATTAATGCACCGACCAAAGTCATGCCAATGGTGTGTAAGCAAGAGCAAGCTATGGCTTACCTGAAAGAGCTGCAATCAGGTGAAAAAGATATCTACAACATCAAGTCTAATGACCATGGCGGTAAGGGCGCTAACGAATCTGGCTGGTTAACTTGGCGCGTAGATGACCCAAGCAACCTTATCCCATGTCCAGAAGGCGGTGCTAGCGCGACGGAAGTCGGCATGTGTTGGAAAGAGCTCAATGATGAACCAACAGTAATTGGCTTAGTGCGAGTTGCGCCAGGTACCGCAGCACCTCATTACCACCGTGAAATGGAGTGTTACTACGGTCTAAGCGGTCAAGGCCTAACTTGGGCGCAGGAACGCATGCAACCATTTGGACCTGGTGACTACATCGAGATCCCAAGTAAAGCGATGCACTACACGCCAAATACTTATGACGACCAAGATTTGATCTACATGTACTGGTTCCCACTTGACGGTAAGTTCTCAACCTTTAAGTACCAGTGGCCACAAGATGTAGGTCCAGGTGAGCAGCTAATGTTCGACTTTATCCCATACACCAACTCTAAGCTTGTGCGCTCAGGTAATGGTGGTTACGGCTGGGATGTTGTTCAAAAAGCCAAGTAGTCCAACTTAAACTCCAACAAGAGTATGGGGCCAAGTTTAATTGGCCCCATTATAAAATATGAAAAATCTTATCCTGGCATTTAGTTTACTGTTTAGCTCATCTCTTTTTGCAGAAGAGCCGGTATCAATTCTATGGCACAACTTGGCTCCTGGAGCGGCAGATTTGCCAGTTGAGACTAACGTCAACTTAGCCCTTGATGGCAAGAAGGTGGTAATTCCCGGTTTTATCGTACCGCTTGATGGTAAAAATAGCGGTTACGTGAAGAACTTTCTATTAACACCTCAGCAAGGTGCTTGTTTCCACAAGCCACCATCACCGCCGAATCAGTTGATTCATGTTTCTTTTGATGTCCCTATCGCAATACCTGATCTCGAGCAGCCTATGTATGTGACTGGCATTTTAAACGTAAAAAGTGCTCAGGCTGGATTTGCCAAAACGGGTTATCACTTGAGTGGCATAGAGACGATCCCTTATCCAGTGAAGATCAATACTGCCGAAGAGCATGATCACAACCACTAAACAGCTAACGGATAAGATAAACAAGGAATGATGATGAACAAGAGCAATAGATTTGTACTGTCGCTGGTCGCGACAGCGATCGCACTTTCTAGCTCAACTGCATTTGCAGAACAGCAAGAAGATGGCATCAATGTAGGCGGTGCGGTCAGGGTCAACTACGGTTATAAAGATTACAGTGAAGCCTCAAAAGATAAAGGTGGCGATCTCACCTTTGACATGGCGGCAATTAAATTTAACGGTAAAAAAGGCGACTGGGGCTTAGCGGCCGAATACCGCTTTACCTCTGACACTAACTATATCAAGTACGGCTATGGTATCTACGATATTGATCCACAGTGGCAGCTACAATTTGGTATTAACAAAGTGCCTTTTGGTAACCCTGAATTTATCTCCAACAGCTTCTGGTTTGGTATCCCTTACTACTTAGGCTTTGAAGATGACCATGATATAGGTGTTAAAGCTATCTTTGAAAGTAATGGCTGGCATTCCGATTTGGCTTTCTACAAGAATGCTGAATATGGTCCGACAGAGAACAAGCGTTACGCGACCGATCTGTACACAGGCACCATCAATGGTACAGAGTACAACAACGAAGAAACCAACCAAATAAACGTTCGTCAAACGTATACCATTGAGCACAATGGTGGTTCAACAACCTTGGGTGGCTCGGCGCAATTTGGCCAGATCTACAACAATAAAACCGGCAACAATGGCGATCGTTATGCCGTCGCTCTGCACTTAGATTCAAGCTATAACGGCTGGAACTTGCAGCTACAAGCGATGCAGTATGAATACGATGCCGCAGATGCTGACGACCCAAATAAAATCGGTGTATCAGTGGTTAGCTGGCAGTATGAGATTGCGTCTAAAGGGCAATCATATAGCGCCAATATCGCTAAAACCTTTAATACCGATTGGGGCAGTGTTAAGTGCTACAACGATTTTGGTTTAATGACTCCAGATGTTGATGACGATGATTACGACAACAGCATGCAAAACGTCACTGGCTGTGCCATTGCCGCGGGCCCAACTTACACTATGATCGACTTTATCATGGGTAAGAACATGACCTTCTCAACGGCTAACAACGATCACGTTGGCTTGCCTGAAATGGGCAATGACTGGGATAAGCGAGTAAACATTAACTTTGGTTACTACTTCTAGCCATTCAGTTCCCCTGCAGCTCATGGTCATTGCTCCCAATATACAATGACTATGGGCTTCAATTTTAGGATCGACAGCAACATCTCAAACATCACTATTCGACACCATCTAATTTCGATCCAGCCCTCTAGATTGAGGGCCTTTTTTTGCCTAACGAGCAATAGCCTCTAAACGAGAACAGCTAGAGTTCACATCATTGTTAGCAGCACATAAGGCACTACAAGCAGCGCAGGTCATATGGTCGCGATAATGCTTATCAAAAAAGTCTGAACTTCTTTGTTCTAATGATTCAAATAGTTCAGGAGTTAAAGGTTTGTTCCATTTGTACTGCCCCATTAGTCGCGCTAAATGGCGGTAACAGGTTTCACGGCGATTGCCCAAATACTCAGGAGCAATTAGCTGACTCTCGAATTGAGTCAAAGAGCCTGTTAGGTAAAATGCGATACCTTGTACCAGTTCCTTAACCTGCAAAGGGGTCGCTTCGAGCTCTCCTCGCTCCACGGCTTCATTAAGTGATCGGGTAAACCAATTCCAAAAACCATTGATACGCTGCTTAAATTTGGCAATTTTTTCGTCACTCGCCAACTGCCATACCATGGTGTTGACCGACACCGAACGTAACGTAAAAAAGCTTTTACTACGTTTAATGGTTTCGAAGGTAAATAAAACCGGCAGCAATGTCTTTTCCTGAGCAGTGAGCTCCGGGTTCTTACTAACAAAAATTGGCAGATGATTAGACGTTGCACTGCGAAGAAACAAACATACCAATACATCCTCTTTACGCTCAAAGAATTTGTACAAGGTACCTGTAGAACAGCCAACCTCTTTCGCCAGTTGAGAAAACTTAAATGACACGATTCCTTGTGACTCTATGAGCAGCTCCGCAGCATCGAGTATTTGATTACAGCGCATCATTGGTAGCGCTTCAGTCGGGCATTTCATCATTAAGCCTTAAGATCAATTTGCATTAATTATGCGCTGTTAATAATTGTTGGTTTAGTTGAGGCATCACTAATCGAGATTAACATCACGCAAAAAACACTTTATTGCTAGCCTTTGTGAGTTACCTCAAACAAACATTCCAACTCAATCTATTAACTCAGTATAAAATCCTGCCACATTTTTAGCCGTAACTCGCTAAGCAATTTTACTTAGAGAAAAGATCTTCGAGATCGGCCTCACGAATAAATTTGTCGCTGAAAAAATCACGTGACTTAGTTCACCTTTAGCGACCGAACTTGCGTTTATCGTTACCTCATTCCGATTCAGAGGATTTAAGAATGCAAGGCAGAAGACACTTTTTGAAATTAACCGCGGGTGCCGCAGTCGGCACCGTAGCAGCAACACTACCAGGTACAGTTCAAGCAAAAACATGTGACGAAATTAACTGGACAGAAACTGTCGACACCTTAGTCGTCGGCTCAGGCTTCGCTGGATTATCTGCAGCGTTAAATGCCAAACGCCAAGGGCTTGGTTCGGTATTAGTGTTAGAGAAAATGCAGGTGATTGGTGGTAACTCAGCCATCAACGGCGGCTGGTTAGCGATCCCAAAAAATCCAGTACAACTGGCGCAAGGCGTTAATGACGATTCACCAGAAGAGCTGGTTAACGATCAGATTATTTCTGGTCGTGGTATGCAAAATGAAGCGGCACTGCGTCAAATAGCCAATCGCGCATTAGATGCTTATGAGCTCTGTATCGACACGGGCGTTAAATTCAAAAAAGACTTCAACATTCAAGTTGGTGGCCATAACAAAGCGCGTGCTATCCGCACCCAACACGGCACAGGTGGCGATATCACCACCAAACTTTATGAAGCAGGTGTAAAAGAGGGTGTTGAATATCGTCTGCAGCATTACATCGAAGACTTCATCATGGACGGTCAGCAGATCATCGGCGTAAAAGTACGTAAAAACTACCGTTTTCCCGATCTGAAAACTGGCAGCTGTGTTTTCATTAAAGCTAATAAAGCGGTCATTTTAGCTAATGGTGGCTTTGCCCGTAATATGGCGCTGCGCGAAGCGGTTGATCCATCACTCGATCCAACATTGGACTGTACCAATGCTTTAGGCGCGACCGGTGAAGTGACCTTAACCGCCATGGCTCACGGCGCACTGCCAGTACACATGAACCTGATTCAAACTGGCCATTGGGGCTCGCCTGACGAGGGTGGCTTTGGCTGGTCTAATGCATTGTTATCAATCGGTTGGCATCAAGGTGCTTCGATTAGCGTATTGAACGGTAAACGCTTTATGGATGAGCGCGCCGATCGTAAAACCTGCTCAGAAGCGATAATGAAAAACCGTTATCAAGACGGCAGCCCTGCATACCCAATCGTACTGTTTAACTACAACAACTACGCCAAAGATGATCGAGTCGTACGTGCAATCCGCGACAAGATGGCTTGGAAGCTTGATTCTCTCGATGATATCGCAGCCAAATTCGATATTCCGGCGACAGAACTCAAGCGCAGCATCAGTGAATACAACACCCACGTTGCCGCCCGTAAAGATCCGCTATTCAACCGCAAGATGGACACTGCAGAAGTGCTACAAGGCCCATTTGTCGTTTCGCGTATTTGGCCAAAAGTGCACTACTGCATGGGAGGCTTAAAAACCGATCTTGGCGCTCGTGTGGTAGATGGTCGCTCAATGAAACCGATTAAAAACCTCTATGCCATTGGCGAAGTGACTGGCGGCATTCATGGTGAGGCACGCCTGAGTTCAACCTCATGTTTAGAGTGTCTAGCGATGGGAATCGTTGTTGCTGAAACCATCAAAGCCGATCTTCAGGGAGCTGTCTAATGAACAAATTATTGCTAACCGCTCTGCTATCTCTAGCTATCTCTGGCGGCGCTGTGGCCGGTGAACTGGTCAAGATGAAAGGCAGCACTAAAGGCCGAGTTAATCACGAATTTATTTACCAAGATGGCTGTCAGTCTTGCCATCAAGGCTCAGGTAAGAAAAACGCTACCGATGCGGCATGCGTTGAGTGCCACGGCGATATCAACAGCATTGAGGTTGATCAGAGCAAACTGGCAATTCCAGAAGCAGATCCACACAAGTCACTGCATTACAACCAAGGCGCTAGTTGCCTGGCATGTCATGGCGAGCACGAGAAAAAGGCACCAGTTTGCGCAGAGTGCCACCGTACTTGGTTTGAAGAGATGTAATGCCACAAATTGAAATACAAAAAATCTAAAAATAGATAGGGGAATGATGATGAAAAAAACCACTAAGTTTATGTTGTCGATGGTGGCAACAGCAATCGCACTTTCAGGTTCAGCGGCCTATGCCGACGAGCAAGAAGATGGCATTAACGTAGGTGGCGCAGTGCGCGTTAACTACGGTTACAAAGACTACGATGAAGCCTCAAAAGATAAAGGTGGCGATCTCACCTTTGATATGGCGGCGATTAAGTTTGACGGCAAGAAAGGCGATTGGGGATTAGCGGCAGAATACCGTTTCACCTCAAGCACTAACTATATTAAGTATGGTTATGGCTTCTACGATATTGACCCAGATTGGCAGCTACAGTTTGGTATTAACAAGGTGCCTTTTGGTAACCGCGACTTTATCTCGAACAGCTGGTGGTTTGGTCTGCCTTACTACCTAGGTTTTGAAGATGACCACGATGTAGGTGTAAAAGCCATCTATGAGAAAAATGGCTGGCACACAGATTTAGCTTTCTATAAGAATGCTGAATATGGACCAACAGAGAACAAGCGTTACTCTACCGATCTGTACACTGGCACCATTAATGGTACTGAGTACAACAACGAAGAGACTAACCAGTTCAACGTACGCCAAACCTATACTGCAGAACATGAAGGGGGTGAAACAACCTTCGGTGGTTCAGTACAGTACGGCCAGATCTATAACAGCAAAACCGGTAACAACGGTGACCGTTATGCGGTAGCACTGCACTTAGACAGCAGCTACAAAGGTTGGAACTTGCAACTACAAGCGATGCAATATGAGTACGACGCCGCTGATGCTGAAGATCCAAACAAAATCGGTGTATCGGTTGTTAGCTGGCAGTATGAGATCGCCTCTAAAGGTCAAGCTTATAGCGTTAACTTAGCGAAAACCTTTAATACTGATTGGGGTAGCGTTAAGTGCTACAACGATTTTGGTTTAATGACCCCAGATATTGATGACGATGATTACGACAACAGCATGCAAAACGTAACCGGCTGTGCAATTTCAGCAGGCCCAACTTACACCATGGTCGACTTTGTTATGGGTAAAAACATGACCTTCTCAACAGCCAACAACGATCACGTTGGCCTACCAGAGATGGGTGATGATTGGGACAAACGCGTTAACATCAACTTTGGTTACTATTTCTAAAGGATAAAGAAATAGCTGACTAAAGCGTAGGTGAGGAAGTCGCTCCCACTTCCCCGCCTACTACTCGCATTTCTATTCATCTATAGCACGCTATTTTCGACGGTTAAACTGCCGCAGTTGTAACCCCTACAAGTCGACTCCAATTCAGCCTGAGTCGCCCATTTCAACAAGAAAACACCATGAAAAGAACAGTAAAATTGCCCCTGTACCTCAGCGTTGCAGCGCTTCTCTCTACGCCAGTATTAGCCACTGAGTATCATTTTGGCGGTTTTTTAAAGGCCAATGCGCGCTACGTTGAAGGCAACATTGCCTTTCAAGATAGTTGGACAGGTGGAGGAAGCGTGACTGAATCGGCTAAGCGTAGCCAATTTAGTGCCGCTGAAAGCCGTTTTAACTTTAGTGCTAAACAGGGCGATGTTCGCGGTTTTGCTGAAATCGATTTTGCGGGTTCATCCCAAGGCAACGCAGTGTTTTCAAACTCTTACAGTCCGCGCCTCAGACATGCTTATATTGAATACCAAGGCGTCACTGCTGGGCAAACATGGTCAACCATGGTTAATAGCAGCACCTTCGCCGAAACTGCCGACCTTGGTGGGCCACTTGTCGGCCAAACAATGGTGCGCCAAGCACTGGTTCGTTATCAAACCAGTCACTGGCAATTTGCACTGGAAAACCCCTACACCTATGGCACTACTGAGCAAAGTAGCGCTACAGAGAAACAGTGGATAGATCCTAGTAATGACTACGTGCCCGATGCTGTTATCCGCTATGACCAACAAGGCGACTGGGGCAATGTTTCAGTGTCGAGCTTATTACGTTATTTAGACCCGGAGGATAGCGCCCAATTTGGCGCTGGTGTATCGGTTGCAGCCAAACTTTACACCTTCGGTAAAGATGACCTACGGCTGCAACTGCATTACGGCAATCTAGGTCGATATGTCGGTACCGATGCTGCGCGAGATATTATCAACGGCGAGCTTGAAACCACACGTTCAGCCATGGTTGCCTACCGTCACTTTTGGACCGACGCCACCCGCTCAAGTCTATTCTACGGTCACACCATCACCGAGGTGGAACAAACGGATCGCTTCCACATTGGCGCCAATATTTTTACCAATTTAACGCCGGTATTAGCCCTAGGTTTTGAGTTGGGACGCTACCAAATAGATGACCAGCAATCAGCTTATTCACTGCAAAGTCCTGCAAAAGGCTCGTCAAACTACGCTCAAGTGAGTTTGCAGTTTTACCTTTAATGAGATCGATAGAAAAGAATATTCGCGACCCTGCTCACGAATAAGTTTGTTAAGCAAAACACGGCGTGATCCATTTCAAACTTACACCTTGAAGATCGCTTTATTGTTAGTTCAAGCCCGTTAAAACGAGCAAAATATCGCAGCAAAAGCTGCATCAGCTAAAAATAGGATAGGAATGATGAAACTAAAAATGATCTTCGGCATCGCCGCAATGACTTCAACAGTCGCTATGGCTGCGGGTCCACAGTGCGACCATGCACAACTTCCATACCAGCAGATGACGCCAGTGCCATATGACAGCACGCCATATTCACCACAAGACACCATGCCAGTGCAGTGTAGTAACCCTGAAGTTGAGGCTTATATTGCTGACTGGGAAGCGGGAAAAATTGATTTCAATAGCATTAAATCAAATAGCAGTATCGCTGCCGATCAACGCTTCTGTAAAACACTCGATGATGACGGTAATGTATTAGAAGTTAAAGACTGTGATAAGTCTAAATCGCCTGTTGGTTACATCTGGAAAGAGCTTTCTGATAGCCCAACGGTTATTGGTATTACCGATGGTGGTAAATCAGACCATGCGCCACATTTCCATGGTCAGCCAGAGTGTTACTACGTAGTCAATGGTGAAGGGCAAACCCTTGCTGATAACCAGTTTAAAAAACTAGGCACAGGTCAATACTTCTATATTCCCGGTGCAACAATCCACAACACTCCAATCATGTCTGACAGAGGTTTAGGCGTGATGTACTGGTACCCGAACAATGCACATTTCAACGGCTTCAAATACTACTGGCGTAAAGATGTTAAAAACCTACGCGTAGCAGAAGAAGCATTTGACCGTGTTGATGAGATCCGTAAGCGTGACCTTAACTTGGGCCCATACGGCACCAACGAAAAAGTCTTTAAGTAATCGTTAGCACTGTTAAACCGACAATATTAAAAGGGCTCATAAGAGCCCTTTTTTACGCCCGTCAGCGTAACTAAAACGCCTCATTGACGTTAAAGTAAAAGCCTGTGTCGCCATCACCCCACGCCATATCAAGCCTTAAATTGACCCTAGGTTTAACTTCAAAGCGATAACCGACACCGCCATTAGGTAACAATTGATGACTACTAAACGCACTGACATCATCAGCAATAGCACCTACACCGCCCCAAAAAACCATACCATGGCGACCCGGAAGGTTGAGTCGATACTCCACTTGGGTCATCAACATCTGTTTATCTCGATAACGCCCCGATGTATAACCACGTAGTAAGTCGCCGCCACCAGCCTTTGAAAGTTGATCCCAAGGGACATCACCGGAGGTAAAACGACCACGAACTTGCCAAGCTAATATATCTTCACCACGGCCACTTTTCATGTATTCGCTATATAGCGCATTATAAACATCAAAGTCCGTTTTACTCCCCAGATATTGCCGATAGAAAGCCGCATCGATCTCCAAGATCCGTCCTGATTGAGGATTCAGCACATTGTCGCGGCTATCGTGATTCAGCAGTAAGTTGACGCCGACACTGCGCGAGCTATCTTGTAATATCTCGGTCTCCACACTTGAATCTAAAGGGTTAATGCTATCTGCGCTGGCGTAGCTAAAGTCAAACCCGATGCCTACAAAACTGCTGGGACTCATTCGCTGTAGCAACATAGGATTGACCGACATAATCCGCTGGTTAAACTCAACCCGATTAACATCAGCATGGTTATTATCGTAACCCACACCATAAAACACATCCGGTGCGTCAAAAAACTCAGCGTTGAGATAGAAGCGTTGTCTGTCTTGGTTAATGAAGGTCTTATTGGCTATCGCGACACCTAAAGCGCCATTAGTGGATGCCAAGCCATTGATGACTAAAGAGGATAGCTGGCTAACCTCATCATCGGGATCATATTGGTATAAACCAACCGCAGAGATCCCCACCCCCAAGTCCATCTCAGGGTTATAAAAAGGCCCCGGCAGGTAGCTAAAATCAATAAGCTTGTCAGAGTCAAACTCACCATCGGCTCCAAGAGTCGCCAAAAAATCTTCCAGCCAGCCTTGTGATTCAGCGTCCGCGTGCAGCTCTGGAGCAGCAATCTGCTCACTCGCGTCTACGATGGCAGTGCTCAGCGCTAAAATAAGCCCACAGCAGAGCCCGACAGCTTTGGCGCTATAACCCATATTCATGGTTGCACCTCTAATTCACTAAGATGGGGCGCCTTTTGCTCTATATGCTCAGCTAACTCAATATTGTCTTGGATCTGGTTGTATTCACTGATGCGATAGAAATCCTGGTGACTAAATCCATTACGCCACAACGACTCAGGAATATGCCCAAAGCTGGCTTGAAACTTGTCCGCCACCCGCAGCTTTTGCTGGGCGATGGCATCAATATCTACGCCATGTATGCTGTTAGTCAGCGTTAAGTGGTGAGGTTGAATATCAGCCTGATAGAGTTTGCTAACCTCAGCCCACTGAACATGTGATTTTGCCAGCGCCTCAGGTACTAAATAGGGAGATTGTTTATCCCCTAACTCATAGTGACGCTTAAGCAGCATAAACTTACTCGGCAGCGGCTGCGTGGAGTCCCACCACACACCATCAATAACATCAAACATGGCATTGGTTTGCGCTATCGTTACCGGCTCTAACCAGTCGAGCGTCGCGCTGAGCCATTGGGTCATATGCTGGTTATACAGTTCCTTATTCATCGCCAGATTATTGCTTAGCAAGGCCAGTGCGATTTTGGCGCCCAGCATGTTGGAATAGAGATCTTCTGGCGAATAAGCTGATACCGCCTCAGACCAAGGTGCCCAGCTACGGTAACCATGCCACTGGGCTATTTCATGTGCTTCTGCCATAAAGTAAGCTTGTCTGACTGCAATGGTAGCGGCCACCTCCCAACGCTGAGCGGCAGTTAAACCTTGAGTATCAAACGCAGCGAGCTCTATGCTGCGTGGGCCTATCTCATCAGGCAATGTAATGGTTTGCGCCACGCCCAACTTAGGATAGATACGATAAAACAGTGCAATGGCATTGTCGGCGGTATCACGTACATGGGCTAAATCGATAAAGCCGCCACGCAGGGTATAGATCTGGCCATTGTTTTCACCGCCACGACTGCCATTAGGTGCATCTTTCTGATAGCTAAATGTGCCCGCCTCAAAAGCATGTGGCCCAACACTGTCGATTGCTAAGGTATTGGCATAGCGAAAGAATGGCACTGATATTGACGCCACTTGTACCTTTTGAGCATTGCCAAACGCGCAGCAAGGGCGAACATCTTCCGGCATCCGCACCAGTGGTAAATCTTGCAGCACAATATCACCCAACAGCAATGGATCGGGCTCGTTATCGAGTGCGGCTGCAACTGCGATTTTACTCGGTAGCGCCCGCACCTGCCAGTCAGCACTGCTGCATCCAGCCAGTAACAATAGCGCCGCTATAATCGTAATGAGCTGCTGATTAATCTGAGTAGGCATCATTGGATGAATGCCTTAATCGCGCGGCTGATAATATCCGGATGATCATTACTCAGCCCATGGGCAGCTTCGGGAATAACCACTATCGGCGAATTGAGATAATCAGCCAGTTGAATACCCGATGCTAATGGAAAAACTAAATCATTCTCTCCCCAAATAAGCATGCTATCGGGCAATGCGTCGACATTGATATTGCTCGCTATACGATCTCTATCTTCAGTTAAGCCACCGATAAGCTGGCGCTTTTCATCAAGATGATTAGCAAAATAACGCTCGAAGATTGCACTGTCGATAAAGCTCGGGTACCAAGGGAAGTCAATAAATGTTGCTTCTAATAAGCGGCGCATCTGCTTTGGAGTCTGCGGCACAAATATATCGCTTGCATCAGCGGTCTCAAAACGCTGATTCATTGCTGCCAAATCGGCATTTGAAAATAACACACCAGGGCTTGCCAACAGCACCGCTTTGTCTACTCTTGGCTCGTGAATCATTAAATCAAATGTCACAAAGCCACCATAAGAGATCCCAACGACATTAACCTCATCAAGTTCAAGCTTATCAATGAGTTGAGTCATTGCTTTAGACTGTACAGCTAGACTCGGTGCAGCTTGGCTCTCTGAGTCACCAAACCAAGCAAGATCAGGCGCAATCACATGGTAATTTTGACTCAATGCCAGCATAACCTGTTGCCAACTCGTCACGGCACTACCACCAAAACCATGAATGAGCAGTACAGTTTTACCCTGCCCGGCTTGCCAATAGTTAAGCTTGCCGCCCTCAGCGAGATCCATTTTTTGCTGAACAAATCCCGCCTCTATTAGCACTGACTTTTCCGCCGAGTCAACACTCTCAACAATAGAGCATCCACCTGCCACTAATACAAAAAGTAATAGATTGATTATCCGCATAACTCCCCCCATCATTCGTAAGCTAGAAGCGGTAACCTAACCCCATCATGAAGCTGGTTCGGGTACCAAAACCTAATTCCATTAACAGATCGATGTTCTTAGTTATGCCCACTTGACCACCCAATAAGCCATTCCATTTATCTTCAAGGTGCTGGTTTACTTCGAACTTAGCATTGCCCAATGGAATACCAATATCGCGCAAGTAGCCGCTAAAGGTTTGCTCGACATTTTGGTACATGGCACCAACCCAGACTTGAATATCATGCTGCTCATAGCTAGTCCTGTAACCCGCACGAGGAGAGACGACAATACTGCTGATCTCACCGTCTAAAATATCGAGATCAGTGTTGGTGTAGTTAACATCCAGAAGAGCAAACCAGTTGCCAATACCGCCCACTAATGTGCCGCCAACACCATAAGTAGTGCCTTTAAAATTGAGTTCAAAGTCAAATGGCTTACTCGTTGCCTGACAAGGTGCAATGATACAAACCCCAGGAGGAGAAATGCTGGACCAGTCTGCTTCTAGTTGCACATTAGCGACACTGCTGCCCTTAGTGTGGCCAAGAACGCCATATAGATTTAAGAAAGGCAGCACCCAAGCATCCGCTCGAAATGTAATGGTCTCCGAGTCTTGCAGGGCTTCACTGCCGGTAATACTGAGCATGTCGTCAAGACCACCAAGTCCAGAGAATGAAACGGAATCGACAACTAGCGGTTGTTCCATGGTCATATAATTAAAAGTAAAACCGTAGGGCTTTGGCAGTTCATGACCAAGATCTATCGCTTCTTGAGCCCAAATAGGAAAAGTACGGTCATAGCGCTCTTTATGAGGCTCCCGCTCAATTGCGTTAGCAGATGTCATACACAGCAGCATCGACGATACCGCCATAATTTTTAAAAAATTAAGCATGTCTTGATTGAGCCTATAAAGAAATAATGAGGTAAATGATGTTTAAATGAAGGTCAAACGGGTTGAACTTAAACCAAACAATCCATTAGCAGTGGGCAATTATTACCCACTAAGCTGAAGTGATGCTGAAGTTAAACTTAGAATGATACAAATAGAGTTAATACTCTAAATCGTAATCTAAGAATATTAGTACTGAACTTATCGCTTACCAATAAGTATTTATTGGCGAATAAAAATACTTGTTTTCTTGCTCATCAAGCTGAACGTAACCCTAACAGCCTTTAAGAGAACTTAAAATAAGTTGCCATTTAGCGACACGCACGTTCGTTGCTGCAAATAAAGATAAAAAACTTAATCCTTATTTATCAAAAGATTAACGGTATAGCATTCTGTTACTTATAGCTAAAGTGGAAAGTTCAGAGATCGTTAATATCATTCAGTTATCATTCAGCAACTCTCCCCTACTATGGCTCCAACAAAACGAAACACCCGATTGGCAACTAGCACAATCAAACTATTTCTTAGTGTGGGAGCACAAACATGAAAACTAAATCACTTATCTTAGCGTCTGTAATGGCAACTGTAATTTCAGCACCAACAATGGCAGCAGACTGGTTTATCGGCGGCGGCGTCGGCGCACAGCAGAACTCATACAAGGGCTCAACGACAACTGAAGCAACTGTTGACCCAGGGTTCAATAGCCAAACTGATAACTGGTCGTCTACTGAAAACAACGCAGTTTATGAGCTAAGAGCTGGTGTTTACTTAAATGACAACAACCGTGTATACGGTACTTACTCTTACAACTCAGATGATTTATCTAAGCAGCAAAGCCTATTAATGTCTTACGACTACCTTGTTGCTCTTGGTGATAGCAATAAAGTGAACTGGTTTATTGGTGCTACAGCGGGTGTTAATCACGTCAGCCCAGATACTTCTGCAGTTAGCTCTAGCAACAATTTCGTCTGGGGCGGTCAAACAGGTATTATGTACAAGATTAACGACAAGCTAAGCACTGAAATTGGTTACCGTTACCTAAAACAAGACTATGATGCATCAACGTCTTCTACTGTCATTCCTCCAATGGAAGGCGCTATAGGTACAACAACGACTGAAACAGCATCGCTAAATGACAGCCAGCAACTATACCTATCTGTTGACTACCGCTTCTAAGCGAGTCAAAAATAGATAACTGCCTAACGCTAGCGCAACAGGCAAATATAAAATCCAGCAATACTATAATTGCTGGCTTTTTTGCATCTGCATTATATCAGTCTAAACCCTGTAGTCGGTGCGAGTACTATCGATATCGAGCGCAATAGAGCACTATCGAACAATCAACTGTGCTAGGTTATAACAATCGAGTCATGTAACAGAGAGCGCAAATGTGCGGACGGCTTAATATTATCGATGATATGTTTGTGCAGGCATTGATGGAAGATCTGCGCATCAATAACAGCGAACAGATGTTGTTTTCACGCTTTAAAATGCCCACCAACGACATCAGCATTGTGCGTGAGCATAATGGCGAACGATTTTTGCAAACAGCCTCATGGTGGCTACTACAACAAACCACCTATGATGGCTTTAAGCCAAGCCGATTTACCTCTTTTAATACCCGTTATGACAAACTCAATCAGCCCAACAGCGCAGGCTATAGCGCCTTTCGAGAAAGTCGTTGTATTGTGATTGCTAAAGGCTTTGGTGAAACAGAAAAATCTGCTTCAAGCACTGTTTACCATGATTTTATCGCTGAGGACGCTGCAGTGGCTTTTGGCGGTTTATTTAGAGAATGGCATCACCCAAGAACGGGTGAAAGTGTCACCTCTTGCTCGATTATCACTAATGCACCTCACCCTGACTTAATGCCATTCCATAGCAAAGCCAGCCCATTGGTTTTACCTCAAGATGAGTTAATAATGGCTGCATGGCTAAACCCGAATAATCAGCAGGTAGATATGTTTGATGATCTATTAACGCCTGCGCTTAGGCATGACTTTGAAGTGCAACAAATAGATAAACCCAGCTTGCATAACCCCATTGGTCAGCCATCAAAATTAACGCCCAATGACTTCCTCGCAGGCCAATAAAACCTTAAGCTACGACCTCGGACTAAACCTTAGCAGCCCAAATTGCGATGTCTCAAGCAAGGGGCATCGCAAATAGCATCAACCATTATTGGATGTGATTAAACCGTCAAGCCCCACATATCAAACGTCTCTTGGCAAAGCTGCTCTCTGAAGTCTGGATGAGCAATCGCAATTAAGTCTCGCGCTCGTTCACGCAGTGATCGACCTCTTAAATTGGCAATACCATATTCGGTGACAATATAGTGTACATGTGCGCGAGTGGTAACCACTCCTGCACCTGGAGATAACACGGTTGCTATTCGAGAAACTTTGCCACCAGCAGCGGTACTGGGTAGCGCAATCACCGAACGTCCACCGTCAGACAAACCTGCGCCACGGATGAAATCCATCTGTCCACCCACGCCAGAATAGATTTTGGTGCCTAGGGAGTCAGCACAGATCTGCCCGGAGATATCCACCTGCAATGCAGAGTTAATCGCCATCATATTAGGGTTTTTACGGATAATAGAGGTGTCATTCACCTGCTCAATATCCATAAAAATCACCGACGGATTATCATCAACGTAATCATAAAGTCGCTGACTACCCAGTGCAAAACCAGTAACAATTTTGCCAGGATGTACCTGCTTACAGCGGTTGGTGATCACCCCTTGTTCAACTAAGTTAAGTACTCCATCAGAAAATAACTCAGTATATACTCCTAGCTCTTTGTGCTCCGTTAAACAGGAAAGCACCGCATCAGGAATAGCACCTATGCCCATCTGCAAACAATCTCCGTCACGCACTAACTTGGCAACATTTTTACCCACAGCAAGGCTCACTTCATCGCTAGCAGCCAAAGGGTGCTGTGGCAGTGGCATACTTTGCTCATATACTGCAGAAAATTTATCATAATGGATAAAACCATCGCCGTGAGTTCGCGGCATTTGAGGATTGATGTGGGCAATGATTTTTCCTGCCACCTGACAAGCAGCGAGTGTGGCCTCCACTGATATTCCCAAAGAGCAGATCCCATGCTTATCTGGTGGTGACACTTGAATAATTGCAGTATCGATTGCTTGCTCACCAGAGCGAAACAGCTTAGGCACTTCAGATAGAAAAATAGGTACGTAATCGGCGGCGCCTTGCTGCAGCAAACCCCGTGTGGGCAGGCCGCCAAAGTAACAACGATGTCGTAGATGTCCTTTAAGCTTTTCATCACTTAGAGACTCTGCGCATTCAGTGTGCAACTGTAACAAGGTTAAGTCATGTTTAGTCAGTGCATGCTCGGCCAACGCATTGAGTAATAGGGTTGGTGTTGCCCCCATAGAGTGGGTCCACAATGTTTCACCACTTTCGATTAAAGACACTGCTTGTCGTGCACTACTGCAGATAATTGGAGCCATCAAAGATACCTATATTATTATTCTGTCTTTAGTGTATGAGGTTAACCCTGCCATTAACACTCTTATACTATCCAGTTAACATTAGTTTGATCTTAAACAACTCAAGCCATACCTGTGACTCTGATTGGCAACGTAAAGCACTAATGCTTGTCTCACACTCAAACAAAAACGAGTATTGAGTCTTGTTTACACTAATAAGCTTAATTAATCTGGCAGTTCAATAACTCAACTTCAACGATTATTAATAAACATGAACAATACAAATCTCCCTCCTCATTTTAAAACCCACCAATAAAAATAATTCTCACTTGAGCTAACGAATAATTATGAAAAGTTATTAAATATTATTAACAGGGATATTTAAAGTTATTAATGAAATAGGGAAATCG
>NZ_JBFRMK010000024.1:0-50396 GCF_041470405.1 Shewanella sp. 10N.286.45.A1 | reverse complement strand
TCATCGCTCAAGCCTTGTAATAGAAGCATTATTGCTTACGCTAAAGAATCGAACAAAAACTAAACTCAAAAGTTCAGCCGTCGCTAGCTAGCCTGCGCTAAACGTGCGTGGACATTGACTTCTGCATGACTACGCTATCCACAGTTTAACCCCGTATTGTAATCCGATAATTTGACCGCGTTAATTTCTTTATGTGGCACATATTCCGCGACGGCTAATGTCTCGAATTCGAGACTTTGTTCGCTGGAGTGTGTATCGATATCGAGACAGTGTCGATTTATCCAGTCAAGGCTTTAATGTAAGCTACTGATTATTAGTGGGTATTTTTTTTGGCCTGAAAAATGCTAGTACTGATGGAAATATGAGTTGTATAGGTATGATATGGATATTGTAAGGCAAAAAAAACAGCCGTTATTTAAAAGTCGCTCAAACTGGCTAATTTTAGCTGTAACGTGTTTATTGCTTGTCATTGGTTTATTCGTTAATCGCAATGATGCGTCTTTTAGGGTTAACGAGGGCAGTATTCTTGCTGATCGGGTTCAACGTGGCGACATGGAAATTAATATTCGTGGTAATGGGGTGCTAGTACCTGAAGATATCCGTTGGATCGCTACTGATACGGCCGGCAGAGTAGAGCGTATTTATGCGAAAGCTGGAGCCGTGGTGCAGCAAGGAGATCTATTACTAGAACTTAGTAATCCGTTACTTGTTCAGCAATTAGAAGAGGATAAGTGGGAACTCGAAGCACTTACAGCGCAAACTAAGGCGGAAATTGTCGCCATGGAATCCGCTTTATTGGACTTAGAAGCCGCTGTGGTTAATGAAAAACTCAATTGGGAAAGAGCGATGTTAACGCTAAAGGCACATAACAAGCTCTTAGAGCAGGGCGTCAATATTGTTTCTAAAATCGCCCTTGCAGAAATCAAAATTGATGTAGAGCAGTCGAAAAAGCGTTGGCAGTTAGAGCAGAGAAGGTTAGCTAAACAGCAGCAAAATTTAGCGGCGCAAAAAGTGGCATTACAAGCACGATTAAAGAGAATGCATCGAGTAGTTCAAAGATCTCAAGTGCAAGTGGACAACCTTAATGTGAGGGCGACCATGGATAGTGTTGTGCAGGAAATGTCGATTCAATTGGGTCAACAAGTAAACGTAGGAGCAAGCTTAGCAAAGTTGGCTCGAAATGATCGTTATATTGCGGAGTTACAGATCCCTGAAAAGCAGATAAAGGATGTGGCCCTAGGGCAGAAAGTGACGATAGATACGCGCAGCAACCAAATCACTGGAGTGGTGAATCGTATTGATCTTGCGGTAATAAACAGCAGTGTAAAAGTAGATGTTACTCTGACTGGAAAGTTACCAGCGGAAGCAAGACCAGATCTAACCGTTGATGGTGTGATAGAGGTTGCTCATATTACAGACGCTCTATACGTGAAACGACCCATTTTCGTGAAAAGTAATACGCTGCAAGATATTTATCTTGTGGATGAAACGGGGAATTTCGCATTGAAGAAAAAGGTCAAGTTTGGCCTTGTATCTGCTCGCTACGCCCAGATAGAAGCTGGTCTCAAGCAGGGCGAAACGATCATAGTCTCAGACGCTTCGTCTTGGAAAGAACACAGCAAAGTTTTAATTAATTAGGTGATGAAAATGGATAAACAACACATGGTAAAACTAACAGGGATCTGTAAATCATTTTTAACTGATGAGGTAGAAACACTTGCCTTAAGCCATATTAATTTGACGATAAATAAGGGCGAGTTCCTTTCTATCACAGGCCCCTCAGGCTGTGGGAAATCAACGTTATTATCACTTATCGGTCTGTTAGATACTTCATCAACAGGTTGTTATCAGCTGGCGGGGCATGATGTTTCTGACTTAACTCGAGATCAGCGAGCGCGGATTAGGAATAAGGACATTGGATTTGTTTTTCAATCATTTAATTTGATAAGTGATCTGACTGTCGCAGAAAATGTACAGCTGCCTTTAAGTTACCGTGGCGACCTAAATCAGCAACAGATTGATGCTAAGGTCAGAAAAGCTTTAGAGAAGGTGGATATGCTTCATCGAGCTAAGCATTTCCCTTCGCAACTCTCTGGTGGGCAGCAACAACGCGTGGCTGTTGCTCGTGCAATAGCCGGAGAGCCTGCGGTTATTTTGGCCGATGAACCGACTGGGAATCTGGATTCCAAGAATGCAAAAGCGGTAATGACGATATTGGATCAATTACATGATGAAGGAGCGACAATCTGCATGGTGACCCATGATCCACGTTCTGCAGAAAGAGCTCAGCGTATTATTGAAGTTTACGATGGCAAAATTGTCTCAGATCAGCAGACTAGGCCACTTTCTGCAATCGCTATATAAATGGCGGCTTAACAGCTAGATAGAAATCGAAACCTTAAGGAAGCGCTATGTCATTTAGACTCGATTTAAAATATGCCTTTCGGCTATTGCTAAAGAAACCGATATTTACAATAACCTCAGTGTTAATTGTGGCAATAGGATTAGCCTTGACTTTATACACCTACACGCTGTTAGCAAATCTGGTGTTTAATCCGCTACGGCTTAATGGTGAACAACCTATTATCTCGATAGAAGCACGGTTCGATGAATCTCATTCGTATCGTCGTGGTGTTGACCCTCTAGATTTTCAGTTGCTCAGAGAATCAACTAAGTCATTGCAAGGGTTTGGTGTTTACCAGCAAGGGACTACTTTGATTGGGAGTATGGACTTAAGTACTAATACTCAGAAATATAATGCAGCATT
The DNA here is from genome assembly GCF_041470405.1 of Shewanella sp. 10N.286.45.A1. Taxonomy (NCBI): domain Bacteria; kingdom Pseudomonadati; phylum Pseudomonadota; class Gammaproteobacteria; order Alteromonadales; family Shewanellaceae; genus Shewanella; species Shewanella sp. 10N.286.45.A1. Next base: position 47,629 of record NZ_JBFRMK010000024.1, on the reverse strand, counting down.
GACTGAATGGAATATATTCGAGTTCGCAGGTGTGCAGCCGATTATAGGACGTGGATTTGCGCCGGAAGATCATTTTGAAGGGGCTGAAGCTGTTACTGTTATAAGTGAAAAGGTGTGGCGGGAGTACTTTAATAAAGATCAAAACATTGTAGGTCGTATCATCCGAGTTGATGCATTGCCTACTCGTGTTATTGGAGTTATGCCAATAGGCTTTTCATTTCCAAGCAGTGCACAGGTATGGTTGCCACAGCCTCATATTCATATGGCGCCAACACTGCGTTCAAGAACGAGTCTTTATGCATATGGGCGTTTGAAACAAGAAGTTGATTTAAATGAATTTAACCAGGAACTATCAGTCTTGGATCGGCTTATTATCGGCGGTTTGCCTGATGATATGTTGTGGCGACAGGGAAGCGATGGTGGTTATCTACGGGCATTACCATTTAAACAAGCTAATACGGATATTACTCAATATTACAATGTATTTATATCAATGTTAGTGATGGTTTTTCTTATTCTACTGTTAGCCTGCATCAATATAGGAAATCTACTTCTTGGTCGAGTCAATGAACGATTCAAAGAGATTGCTATTAGAGTGGCTCTTGGTGTGCCAAGACTACGGTTGTTATTACAGATGCTCATGGAAAGCGTGATCATTTGTATTTTGGGCGCAGTATTGGCAGTCGGGATCGTGCAGGGCGCAATGTTATTAACTAATGATTTCTTGCTCGATATGTATGCCATTAATGGGGAAAAACCATTCTGGTGGAACCTGTCGTTGTCCAATGAAGGTTTAATACTATTGGTTTTGTCGACACTCATCGTTATTGGGCTAACCGGGGTAATTCCAGCATGGCGTGCGCTATCTTGTGATTTTAATTCAGTGCTGAGAGACGGCACACGCGGTGCATTGGGTCGATTTGCGGGTAAAATGACTCAAATGTTAGTCGTCACTGAAATATTGCTTTCGTGTGTGGTGCTTGTGATAGCAACTATCTTGTTATCAAGTAGTTATTCTGCGAGTAGCGCTGACTATGGTGTAGAGACACAAAAGCGTTTGACTGCTCATCTTGAGTTGCCACTTGAAAGTTACCCTGAGAGACAAGGCTATGAAAGTGAAGACCGGCAAAAACGCACCGCCTTTTATTACAATTTGAAAGCACGCTTAGAGCAGTTACCTAATGTAGAAGCGATCTCTTTTATGAGTCAGCTTCCAGGCACTGGCGCTGGAACTAGCTTCTATGAAATCCAAGGTAAAGAAGCGCTAATTTATAATGAGAACCCTAGGGCTAACACCGAAAGTGTATCTCGTGATGCATGGCGCGCGGTGGGCATGAAACTTATAGAAGGCCGGGACTTCGACCAACGTGATCTTGAAACAGCCATGGGCAATGTGATCGTAAATGAATCTATCGCAGCAGATTTTTTCCCTGATGGTAATGCCGTAGGTAGCCGGATCCGTAGAGTATGGTCATCGGGACACCGTGATTGGCAGACGATTGTGGGGGTGGTCTCTGACAGCTACCACGGTTCAACAATGGATACAGCGAGTGCACGATATACACTTTACCGTCCAATCGATAGTGATGGTCGTACTCAAATGGCGTTAGCCATGCATTACTCTGGCAGTGAGTCACTTGCGATAAAGTCCCTACTAGATGTAGCAAGTCACATTGACGCCAATGTTGGTGTTTACCACATACAAAGCTATAAACGTTTGATAAATCAGCCTATGCTATTAGTGTCAGCAGTGAGTCGGATATTTCTATTTTGTGGGCTAGTGGCAGTATTTTTGGCTGCTAGCGGGATTTATGCCGTCGCTGCAAATAGTGTTATCCAGAAAACGCAAGAAATTGGCGTGCGTAAGGCATTAGGCGCAACAGATCGAAAAGTGTTAAAGCTATTTATGGATAAAGCCATCATGCAGTTGGTCGTAGGATTGGCGATAGGGGCTAGTGTTGCATTATGGATCACTCACTTGATGGAAGACGCGATGCTATTAGACACTCAGAGCTACCTATTTGGGTTTGTTGGGGTGCCATTACTTATTGCTATTATCGTCATACTTGCGACGTTTTTCCCCACCAGAAAAGCGGTGCTAATGGAGCCTAGTGAAGCGCTCTACCATAATTAACTTTAATCAGTTCAATAAAGTAGATAACATTGGACAGTTATTGGGTTAGGTTTTCTCTAGTAAAGAGGAGCCTAACTTAATACGATAAAGTGATATTTATATAAGATGGAGCAAACTTAAGTGCAATGAAGCATTCTATTGTTATTGCCGATGATGACACACATGTTATTGCGGCTTTAAAATTATTGTTACGGCCTGAAGGGTATGATATTCAAGCTGTCACTTCCCCCCAAGGTTTACTGGATGCGATAAAGCAAAGAGAATTCTCACTTGCTTTAATTGATATGAATTATCAACAAGATACCACTTCAGGCTTTGAAGGTCTGGCGCTGATTAAAGCCGTAAAAGCCGTTGATAATTCGTTGCCTATTGTTGTCATGACTGGCTATGCAGGTGTTGATATTGCCGTGCAAGCGACGTTGCAAGGTGCTGATGATTTCGTGCAGAAGCCTTGGGACAACGATCGTCTACTAAGAGTACTGTTAACGCAGATCCGTCTGGCTGAAAGTGAAAAGAAAGGCGGTCAATTAATTGAGCAAAACACCTTATTAATGCGAGAGGTATCCTCTGCTAATTCGGCCATTATTGCGGAGTCTGCAGAGATGAGTCTGGTTATGTCTCAATTAGAAAAACTCGCTGCTAGTGACATGAATATTTTACTTACCGGCGATAATGGTACTGGAAAAAGTATGCTTGCAGAGCATGTACATGCTTATTCATCGAGAAACCCATGCGCTTTTATTGCGGTTAACATGGGAGCGATTAGTGAAAGTTTGTTTGAAACTGAGATGTTTGGTCACGTTAAAGGCGCATTTACCGACGCAAAAAATACTCGTGTTGGGCGTTTTGAGCTTGCTCAATCAGGCACACTCTTTCTTGATGAAATTGGCAATATTCCATTGTCGCAGCAAGGAAAACTACTGCGGGTACTAGAATCACATTCATTCGAAAAAGTCGGTAGCTCCAAAACACAGCAAGTCAATGTACGCATCATTTCAGCCACTAATGCCCCGTTGGATGAACTGATAGCTGAAGGTCGTTTTCGGCAAGATTTACTGTACCGCTTAAATACGGTTGAAATACGTGTACCAGCATTAAAAGAAAGAGTAGCGGATATCATGCCATTGGCTCATTACTTCTTGATAAAGTTCGGTAAAAAATACCATTTAGAATCTTTAGGTTTTGATGAGGAAGCGACGGCAGCATTGATGAGTTATCATTGGCCGGGCAATATCCGGGAGCTGAGCCATATGGTTGAGCGTGCTATATTTTTGCGTCAAGCAGAGCTCATAAGCGTTGAAGATCTTGGGTTAGTAGATCATGAAGCGTCAAATACCGCTTGTCAGTTTAATTTTGAAAGTGCGACTTTAGATGAAATAGAGAAACATATAATTAGCCAACGGCTACAAAAGCATGACCATAAGCCTCAAGAGACATCAACTTCTTTAGGCCTAAGTCGTAGTTCATATTACCGACGCCTCGAAAAGTATCACTTTAAGTAGTATGACTGACCGAATGCGACGTATCTCATTGGAAAGTATAACTTTTGTTTTAACATTAACAGCAGGGCTTCTGCCTAGTTGCTGGCTAACATTTATTTTATATCGCAGCCAGCGCACTAATATATTCGATCTATTATTACTGCTTTTTGTGATGCTCATGGTGTTCGTCATTGCTTTATATTTGCGCCGTCGTTTGGTGTGTCAACTTGCTACTTCAACGAACATTTTGGAAGCCCTTACTAGTGGGGATTACTCGATGCGGGTACGAGATTTGACTCATAGTGGTAGATTTAGTCAGTTTAATCGTGCACTTAACCTGCTCGCTGAGATGATGGCCCAGCAAAACATTGTCAGTAGAGAGAAGCATATTTTACTGCATAAGGTCATCTCTCAAATAGACGTAGCCATAATAGCTGCTGATGAGCATCATAATATAACTTTAGTCAATCCAGCAGCAGAGAGACTATTTGGTTATCCATGTTTTGATATGGAGGGCTGGCCTCTTAAAAAGCTCGGCATTATTCCATCTGTCTTGCCTTGCAGTGGTAAGGTGTTGGAATTTGAGCTCAAACCTTTTGAAAAAGAACAATCAAAAAAGCGAGTATTGCTGCGTAAAGATGAATATTTTCAAAATGGACTCAAGCAACAATTGATTTTCATCACCGATATACAAAATCTATTAAGAGAAGAGGAACGGTTAGCCTGGCAAAAATTACTTAGAGTATTGAGCCATGAAATCAACAACTCTTTGGCGCCTATAACATCGATTAGTGATACTTTGCTGCGTCAAATTAGTCGTAATACTGACAACATACATGACAGCGACCTGAAAGGCGGCTTAGGGATTATTAAAGAGAGGGCTGATTCACTCAATGCGTTTATTAACAGCTACCAGCAGCTATCAAGGATCCCCGCAGCGGAAAAGCAACAGATTGATCTGGCTATCTTGGTTCCCTCGATCGCAAGTTTATTTAAGGGTGTCAAAATTCAACTTATTGGCGAATTATTAGTGGTTTATGCTGATAAAATTCAAGTAGAACAAGTACTGGTTAATTTGATTAAAAATGCCCAAGAATCTATGTGTAACAATGAGCTAGGGATCATTAGTATTAGCTGGCGTCGAGTAGATGATAAGGCGATTATCGAAGTTTCAGATCAAGGATGTGGTATTAGTAATATGGACAATCTGTTTGTGCCATTCTATACGACTAAAGCCAAGGGTAGCGGTATCGGTTTGGTTTTATGTCGACAATTATTGATGAATAATGGTGGCGATTTGAACATAAGAAACAACTTAAACGGTACGGGGGCTCAGGTGAGTATTTTACTGCCAGTAGTTTAGTTATCAGTTTGATGTCAGAGCATAAATATAGCTTTGGGGTTAACCGGTTGATTTACTTTTAGCAGAGTACTAGCTTTGCTATGATATTTAATTAATTTGATACCTTATATGCATAGTCACTATTTGAGTAGAGCTTGAAAAGGAGAAGTGATGCGAATAAATATATTAAGCACTCTACTTACTGTTATTACGGTAGCAACTTTGTCTTTTAGCGTACCTCTAGCGGCGGCGTATAACCCTTTTGTTGGCAGTTGGCAACTTGTGTCTGGCAAGTACCTTGATGGCAAAGGCAAGTGGATACATTACGGTGACTTGAAATTAAGTGCTATTAAAGTTATCTCAGCCAACCACTTTAGTTTTACCACCATGAAGAATGTTGGCTCTCTTGATAAACCTAAGCAAGAGTTTTGGGCTGCCGGAACTGGCAGCTATACCTATAGTGATACCGATTATGTTGAATATCCACAGCTAAACTCCTTTGGTGTTGCACCTGATAAACCTTTTGCTTTCACTTATGAGAACAATGGCGATGAGTGGCAAACTCAGCGGGTTGAAAAGGGTGAATTAAAAGAGCAAGAGTTATGGAAGAAACTAGATTGAATGCTGAATTAGCTAACATAGATAAGGGGAACAATAATGACTGTTAAACCTAAAAGAGATATTGAAAAAGGTTACACAAACGCAGAATTTGCAGCCAAATTAAGGCGTCTAGCCGACGCATTAGAGACTGGTGATAAGTTTGAAATACAGATAGCGGGTGAGCGAGTTTACGTGCCTGTTCGCGCGGAGTACACGGTTGAACATGAGCGCAGTGACGATGAAGAAGAGATTGAATTTCAAATTAAGTGGTCACCAAAGTAGCCACTATCGGCAGATCTTATTTTTGCTAAGAGAGTTATGAAAATGGTGCCAGTCGATATTGTAGAGAGTCTCGTTGCAGCAAAGGATTGATTTATGTTTAGCCATTTTATCAATAAGTTCGGCACTACTTTATATGTTCAAATATGGGAAAACCGCATTAGAGTCGTCGATATTGATAGCAATAATGTGTTTGATGAGCAGCCGCTACTGCAGTTTAACAGCTTAAAAAATGGCAAAATGGACGTTGTCGCATTTGGTAACCAAACCTATGCTGATGCTGTCAATCCTTTCTCCCATCCCAGAGCTCTGTTAGCTGATTTTTTTATTGCTGAGCTTTTGCTGAAACAGATAATGCAAAAACTGAGCGGCAAAAAATTCACCATTTCGGCGCCAGTGGTCATTGTTCATCCCATGGAAAAAACAGAGGGCGGTTTAACCATGATTGAAATTAGAGCGCTGCGTGAAATGGCGTTAGGGGCAGGGGCTAGAGATGTTGCAATCTACCAAGGTAAAAATACATTAGCAGTGTCAGAAATTGTTTTTAAAGATATTGCTCAACAAGAAATTATGGCTGCAGCTGCTAGCAGTCCAATGTGATTATCAAATATTTGTACATTTAACTAAGCCTAATCTCGGAGGTTCTATTGAAGCTTGTTATCCCATCAGCCGCTTATGAACAGAGTTATCGAGAATACATTAAAGAGTTGGGCGATGAAGAGCGTTATCCGTTTCCCCTCGATTTCGAGTCCGATGATTTTGAGCAATTGCTTACTCGACTGAATGACTTTGCCCAAGGTAGGAACCTACCCGATGGTTATGTTCAAAGTTCCACACTGTGGTTAGTGGATAATGAACAGATTGTCGGAGTCACTAATATTCGGCACCGGCTCAATGATGCAATCAAATACTGTGGCGGTCATATTGGTTTAGGCATAAGGCCTTCACACCGAGGTAAGGGCATTGGAGTACAGCTGATGAAAATGTCTATTCACTATCTAGCCCAGATGAATGTGTCGTCTATTCATATTCATTGTCATAAACACAACCTCGCTTCAGCGAATATGATAAAAGCGTGCGGCGGAAAGCTTGATTCTGAAATCACTCAAGCTGGGTTGGTCGTTCAACGGTTTGTTGTTAAGACTACCTAATCCGCAATTTAAGTATTACAGATAGGCATACTTGTCGGTTTAGCTAAGTATGACTTAGGGTATATACACCGATTTAACATGTCTTAAAGTAAAATATTTTGGTATTTCAAACTAAATCAAACTAAATCAATTAACTCACAACTGCTAAGCTATAGTCTGTAAAGTGACATGTGACGCGTTTGTTAGGAAGCAATAAGCTGCAAGTTATCGTCAAATAAAGTAAAATAAACCCACATTTTTCGAATGAAATTCGTTCTAAACGAGGATCAATGAATATTAAAAAAGATAAATATAGTATTGATAATACCGATTACACAGTCGGGCAAGATAACATTCAAAAGTGGGGATTCGATGTTCACAACCCTGTTTTCGGGATCAGCGCTTCCTTAATTGGACTGTTTTTAATTGCAATATTAGTGGTTGATCCTGAAACCTCTAAAGCTGCATTAGACGGCATAAAGTGGAAAATCATTGGCGCTTTTGATGGTTTGTTTATGTGGTCTGCCAATATTTTTGTGGTGTTCTGTTTAGCCATGATTGTCTCCCCGTTTGGTAAAATTCGCTTAGGTGGCGATGAAGCCAAAACGGATTACTCGATGATGTCTTGGGTTGCGATGTTATTCGCTGCTGGCATGGGTATTGGTCTTATGTTTTGGGGCGTAGCAGAGCCTGCTGCTTACTTTACCGGTTGGTATGAAACTCCGCTGAATGTCACTCCAAATACGCCAGAAGCTGCGAAATTAGCACTTGGTGCGACCATGTACCATTGGGGACTACACCCATGGGCTATCTATGGTGTTGTGTCATTGTCGTTAGCATTTTTTGCTTACAACAAAGGCTTGCCGCTCTCAATGCGCTCGGTGTTTTACCCTATTTTAGGTGATCGCACTTGGGGTTGGCCTGGACATGTTGTTGATATTCTAGCGGTGCTTGCAACCCTGTTTGGTTTAGCAACATCGCTAGGGCTTGGCGCTCAGCAAGCAGCAAGTGGTTTCCATCATGTGTTCGGCATGGATAACGGCTTAATGTTGCAAATAGCAATTATCTTTATTGTGACCTTGCTGGCTGTTGTATCGGTTATTCGTGGTATTGATGGTGGCGTAAAAATCATCAGTAATGTCAATATGCTATTGGCTGCAGCCTTAGTGCTGTTTGTCGCCTTGGTGACATTCGCTGTCTCTATGGGCACCATTCCGACAACGGTTATGGGATACATTGAAAATATCATTCCATTGAGTAACCCAAGCGGCCGAGAAGATGAAGCTTGGATGCATGGCTGGACGGTATTCTACTGGGCTTGGTGGATCTCATGGTCTCCTTTTGTGGGCATGTTTATCGCACGTATTTCACGTGGACGTACAATACGTGAATTTATGACGGCAGTTCTGATTGTTCCTACTGTAGTGACCACGCTGTGGATGTCTGTGTTTGGTGGTGTTGCGATTGATCAAATCACTAATAAAATAGGTACCTTAGGCGAGAAGGGCTTAACAGAAGTACCATTAGCAATGTTCCAGATGTTTGATGCTTTGCCAATGGGTAATATCTTGTCTTTGCTTGCTGTTGTATTGGTATTGGTCTTTTTTGTGACCTCATCGGACTCTGGCTCACTAGTGATTGATAGTATTACTTCCGGTGGTAAAGTCGATGCTCCAGTGCCTCAGCGTGTATTTTGGGCCTTTATTGAAGGAGCAATTGCTGCAGGTCTTGTTTGGGTTGGTGGTACAGAAGCCATTGAAGCCTTACAAGCTGGCGCCATTTCAACCGCCTTACCATTCACCATTATTTTGTTGGTAATGTGTGTCAGTTTGATCTTGGGACTACGTACAGAGAAACGCTTTCGTTAATCTGAACGAAGATTGATGAAAAAGACCGTGTGATTAATCACACGGTCTTTTTTTATAGGCTTAATATCGAGTTATTATACCCATTGTGTTGAGTATTTGACCCGCTGAATAGTCAAAATTTTAATGCAATTGGTATTATAGCCAAAGCTTTTTGATAGGAGTCTCAGGGCTGAAGTGATGATAGATCTGCGCTTGCAGTAACTCAGCCGTGGCAATAGCATCGGTCAGAGCATCGTGTGGCGGGTAGAGTGGCAGGTTATAGCGAGTACGGCTATTGGCTAGGCGAATTGATTCGGGGCGACCTTTTTTAAACCAATCTAGAAAGCGCTTTGGTTTGGCCTGTTGAACATCAGCTTCAATTTGCATGGTATCAACAACAGGGAAAACAATGCCTTCATTGATTAAGCTTCGCAAAGCGGCATCAAAAAAGTCCCGTTCAATTCTGCGATAATGTACCACAACTATCTTACCCGCTAGCTCGTCTAAGAGTTGCTCTAATATACGCAGCAGATCCGGCGCGCCTTTCAGGTCGGAATGGGTGATCCCGTGGATGATAACTGAATCTTCCTTGAGCTTATCTTCTGGAGTAATGAACCAATGTTTAGCTTGGCGACAGGCAATACGGCGCAAAGTGAATGGTACTAAACCAATACTGATGATGCTATTTTCATTGGCATCGAGCCCGGTTGTTTCAAAGTCTAAGGCGACAAATTCAATATCTTTCAGCTCAGTTTCACCATGATAGGTGCTGACATTGTAAAAATGGGTCAGGCGACTATCTTTACTTTCTTGCGCTTTAATTTGCAGAAATGCTTTCCAGTTCAACACCTCTTGGTTGGTGAAATTTTGCATCATTTACCCCTGCATGCTGTTGGCACTGTAGCGGAACTTTAAAAAGTTTTGTGCGCTGCTTAGTACCAAAAAGGCATCTTTTAGATTTCGCCTTTCAAAGTCGGACATATTTTCAGGTTCAATATTGTTATCAGGTTCCTGTTCTGATTCAATATCGAGTGCCTGATGGCGGATACGCACTAAGGAGATGAACTCCATTGCATGCTGCAGGTCTTTGCCCTTCAATGGTGGTAAAATGCCAGCCTCAATGATGTCTTCTAACCGATCAAAAGAATTTTGTGACTGAGAGCCTATAGCTAGCGCATGCACACGAATAAGATCAGCTAATGGTGCCGTGCCACGCCTTTTTAGGTTAATTGAGTTGTTGTGTCTACCATCTTTTTCCATTACAAAATCTTTGAAGAACCCCAGTGGTGGCGTGCGGTTAATCGCATTTCTAGCAAGGCAGGCTAAAAAGCGGTTATTCTTCTTCGCTTTTCTCAAGATAAAGGCGTTTAACTGTTCAGCCCATTTAGGCCTGCCGTAGACACCGTAAAGGTCGAAAAATATTGAGCTATTTAGCAAAGCTTGTGGATTTGGGTTTTCAATCCAATCGGCGAAACACTCTTCCCATTGCGACTGTGTTTTTCGATATTCAGGGTTGGTGGCCATGATATCACCGGTACAATAGGTGTAGCCGCAGGCGGCTAATCCATCACAAACAAAGGTGGCAAGCTCTCTAAAGTAGTCACCATGAAGCGATTCTTGATAGTCGTTATCGAGAATAATCGCATTATCTTGATCGGTTACAATCAGCTGTTCATCACGAGCCATCGAGCCTAAAGCCAAGAAGCAGTATGGGACTGGAGGAGGGCCGAGCTTTTCTTCGGCTAATTCTAACAAACGTTGCTTAAAGCTTCTGCCTATCTCAGACATCGCGCGTCCAACCATGTGTGAGTTGGCATCTTCATTGACCATGCGCACAAAGCAATCCTTGAGCTGACTGGATAGCACGATGAGGTCATCAATACTGTTTTGCTGAAATATACTACTGACAATCAATAAACTGTTTTGAGACTCATAACGAATAATGTCGGTGACTTCTATTAAGCCAATAGGCTGTTTGTTTTTTAATATCGGTAGGTGATGGACATTGTACCTAAGCATTAACAGCATAGCTTCGAAAATATAGGCGTTGTGATCTAAAGAGATTAGTTCAGTAGACATCACTTCAACTACAGGCGTATCAACATCTAAGCCTTCAGCAATCACTTTAGCGCAAAGATCTCGCTGAGTAATTATGCCAACAAAGCTGTTACCGCCCTCATCAGCAAGGTTAGGATCATGAATAATCGCAGCCGAGACATTCTCCTCTGACATAATGCTAGCCACACCTTGAACAGTGGTATTAATCGGCAGCATGACTGGCGCACCACTGAGTAAGGTCTTTACTTTAGAGGTGGTCAGTGAGTTGGCATCGTCACTATTATCTTCAACGGCCTGCTGTAATCGAATACTGCCTTCAACTTCTACAAAGTCTGCAAAGGCGTCGTATTGTTCACAAAGCTCACCAAAGACACTTTCAGGAATGCAGTACAGCAAAGTGTCTTTTACAGACTTTGCAGGAAAGCGAACCTTATTACGGGTTAGTAGCCCCATCTGGCCAAATAGTCCGCCCTGGTCAAGGCGGTTATAGAGCTCGCCAGTACGACGATATATTTCAACAACACCACTGCGGATCATAAACAAGTCATGGATCTCATCACCAAATTCGATGATCATGTTATCTGCTCGGAAATAGGAGATCTCGACACTTTTCGATACGTCGATTAATGCCTCTTCTGGCAGCTGATCAAACGGTGGGTATTGGCGAATGAAATTTCGAATTTCAAGTAGCTCAGCTTCCATTAGGTACTCGATGTTGATGATAAATAGAATGTATAAACAATAGTATACCTGTTCTACATGAAGATGCTGGGTTCAGTGGGCGTTTAATGGACTTTAATCAAGGGATATATTGGAAACGTTAGCTTTGCTCCCTTTTAGATGCGTAGCTTTAAAGGGAGCGCGACAAGACTTGGTGTGCTTATGTTGATTTGATATTTTTAATTACTATTACAGGCAAGTTGAGTTTGTTGTTGGCACCTTTGCAGTGTTTGTTCGGGTGATTGATCACCCAGACAGAAGTCGAGTCGTAATGTTCTTTTTTCTGTCTTAGCTTCACCCGCTGTTGTAACTGGAATCCATTTCCACTTCTTTAGCATTTTTCTAGAATATTTTCCGAGGTTTTTGTGCGGTATTGATTGAATCGCCTCTATATTCTTAGCTTTACCGGATTCTGAAATATCAAAAGATAACACGGTGCAACCCTGTAGCCCAGAACGCGCCAGTGCTATTGGATATAGAGGGGGAGCTGTTTCTTTGCGTTTCCAAAGAGCATCATCGGCTGGGCTGATATTAGTGACTAGCACATCAGCGTACACATTCTTACTCTTAGCGAAACTCGTTGTTGATATTGTCATCATCGCTAACACGACAAGTAGTAAGTATTTCATATACATTCCTTTGTTCTATCTTTTAAGTATTTTATCAGCGGGAACTGGATCCCTTGCTACCCTTAGACACAGCTGCACGAACTGAGTAAATCAGTCGTTTTCAGCTATTTTGTAAGTATAAAGACTGACCACTATACCTTTATGGCATAAGATGCCAATAGTAATAAGGCTTATTCAGCAGTCGTTGATGATTCTGTTTGTGGTGCTTTTGGGCCAAAAGCTTGATGGTAGGCAACCATGAAATCTTCTCTTATCTGTTGCTCAAGATGAATGGCTCTCTCTGTCGGGCAGAAAATCATGATATGCACTATCTGTTCGCCCGCAGGACCACTGTTGACATGAATATGGGGTTCGCTGCCAGGCAAGTCGACGCCTGCGTGTTTTTCAATGATATTGTTGTACCGCTTTGCGACTTCATTAAAGTCTTCGCAATGTTGTTCTATTTGACTGGTAAGCGCCGGAAATAGCGGGTAGAGGTTAACAAACTCAACCACTGTGATATTAAAACTATGATAAACATAGCGCTTCATAAAGTTTAGATTTTTTACGGCATAGGTGAAAAACATGCTGTTAGGCAAGGTCGCTGTTTTTCCAGTGAAATGGTACTGACCATGATGCAAGTCGATCTCTTGAATCACAGTCGCCATTAGGTTGTGCTCTATGACTTCACCGCAAATCTTACCAACTTCAATCCAATCGCCGATCACAAATGAACGAGAACTTGCACGCTGAATCGAACCGGTAAAACAAAGAATAATCTCTTTAGAAGCGACTACAAATGCGATAGCAATCGCGGTAACTGACAGGGCAAACTTGCTGATTTCGGTTTGCCATAGCATGAATAAGATCATGACGATGATAAAAAAGGTGCTGTTTTTGGTGCGTGACATCCATTTACGTTGTACATCAGACAGGAATGCGACGTCGCCTCTAATCCGCGAAATGATAAAACGCTTCACTAGCGAGATAAGCATGATGATTAGCACGGTTAATAGGAGCTTGTGCTCCAGAAAGAAGTCGATGACTAGCGTTATCTTGTCCACAAAAATGGCTACCTTTACTGATTGTCCGAAAGAGGTATAACTATCTGATTACTCTATGAGGAATATGAGGATAAAACAAGGTGCTTAATTGCGACTTAGACAGAATAGGCTTAACTTGTTTACAAAGGTACGGTGATGTTCTGAAAAAGCCAGAGTAGGGTTGACTACTCTGGCTTAGTGCAGGGCTTGAGCGATGACGCTTAGCCAGCTATGTGAAGCGCTCCTAATGCATTCTAGTCATAAGCGAATAGAAGCAATGAAACGAATCCAAAGGACAGCATTTCTTGGCCATTTTTTCTGCGTTAAAGGCTATTTGTGGAGAATGACTACACGACATAGCCTCTACCATGCCAAAATGGCCAATAAATTGCTGTAAAAACAACCATGAATGTTCAACAGGCCCTAGTTAAGTGTAACTTTAAGGGTCATCCCCGTTCTAGCCCCTATAATTGAGATATATTGCCAGCCAGTCCCTGGATTCGCTACGGTTATCGACTCGGTATTTCCAGCGTTGCTCGAGCGTTGATCATAACTAGAAGCGGTTGCCCAATTACTCGCTTTGTAATAGACATCTGCGTTGCCTGTGCCGTGATCACTTTCAATGGTAATGCTATTTGTGCCTGCATTGACATAGATGTAGTAATACTGGGGGTAATTGGTTGATGAAGTATTGGGTACACAAATCGCGTCACCACTGGTTAGGTTCTGTGCTGACGTCGGACCTTCTGTAGCACAGGCATTCTCAAGTGTTCCGCCGCTGTTACCGGTAATCGTTACAGTTGCCGAATCTATTGAACTAGCACCTAGATTATCGGTAACAGTAAGCACCGCTGTATATGAGCCAGCAGTTGAATAGCTGTGACTAGGGGTTGCGCTATTACTACTACTGCCGTCACCAAAGTTCCAATTGTATGACGCTATACTGCCATCTGAATCGTTAGATCCCGAACTAGAGAACCCGATAGGGCTATTAATGGAACCATTGTAGGGACCATTTGCTTCAGCTGTGGGGGCTTGATTTTGCGATGCTGAGCCTGTACGAATGTGCATGTAACTGGTGTTATTTTGTTCCGTCCATTCAGAAACCGTATCGTTACTATCGATGAGCACCCCAAGGTAGTAGTCGGTATTAGGGGTAAGATTACTCGGTATAGTAATGGTTTTTATGACGGTATCAGGAGTGTTACGAGTCACCGTGACATTGTCAGTTCTAATCAGCGTATCTGTGTTGGTGATTGTTGCGTTGGTAGATATGTAGTAGCCCAAGGCTACAGATTGACTATTGCGGCCATTGTTTTCAAGGGTCATTTCGTATTGAATTGTCTGACCAAGGTCAACGTTATAACGCAATTCACAATAGGAACCAGTACAACTTGTAGATGCATTACTCGAGTTTAACTCAGTGCCGTTGCTATTAAATAAACGAGTTCGGCCGTGAGTACTGTATTCTCCAGAAGAGCCGATATGGCGCCATGCCGCCACCGAAAGGTCTTCTCTGTTGCTGCCACCGTAAAGTGAGATCAAGCCATTGACAGCATCTTCACCTAGGTATGATCTTAATGCATTTTCACCTGTGGTATGCACATGTGTGTAGTCGGATCCCATGATGTTGTAATAACGATTTTCATGAGCGAGGCCGACAGTGTGTCCCACTTCGTGTAAAGCCGTTGTTTCAAAGGTGCGATTGTTGCCACCGTAATTCCAAAAGTTTGATTTATTCTCCATGCTATCGTCATAGGAAACAGTATTGTGAAAAACGATGTCGCCCTCAATGGTTGTGCCACAAGGACTGGTAATGTTGTAACCTACGGCGGAGTTGCCGGAGTTGTCCCACCAGATTTCACTCTCGCCATTACCGACAGCGACACTAGTATCATCATCCAAACGTACGTTGATGGTTAAGTTAACTGGGGTATCGTTGAAGCGACCAAGTGCAGTGGCAAAAGAGGTGCGCCAAAAAGTGTAGTTTCCACCAAATCCGGCAGGGTTTGCATTAAAGGTAAAGCCACTGCCAGGCCATTTACGTGGGGTATTGTTGTTGCAATCGGTCCAAAATTTACTCGCCATGACTTGGCTACTTGATAACGTTAAAAGTGTCGCAACACAAAGTCTGACTGCTAGTTTGTTGAGTCTCATTGTTCTTCCTTAAATAGAGTGTAGGCAAATTTATTAGGCACTTTGATCAGTTTTGGTTATAGGGGTTACGCGAATTAAGCACGGGATTGCCCGCGTTTTTTTCTAGCTGTTCGACTTCCCATTGATCTTGTGCACTTGCCGTTGGTGTTTGAGACGTAGCGGTAAAAGCATTTTTTTGTGTTGTTGCTGATTGCGGTACAGCAGGCGCAGCTGAGGCACGAGTTAACGCTGGATAGGCGTTAAAAGATGCTTTTCTATCTGTATCGGTAACACTCAATTGCACGCTGTTTACAGTAAAGGGTTTGATGCTGACCAGGCCTTTAAGGTGGTTGGAAAACTTGGCTACATTTGACTTAGCCAAGCTAGACTTATACTCACCGTTTTGCTGTGCTTTAGCTGAGATATAGTCTACGCCGCCATTATCATCGATGATGACAGCTGATTCGTTTGCGGCGATCACTTTTCCTTGCTGTATAACAAAGCGTCCATGTTCGCATTCGACCAAGTCACAACCAGTGTTTTGGCTCTGTTGCACCATAAGTATGGCTTCTTCACCAAGTGTGACTTCTGGAGTGTTAGTCGCGGTGAGTATATTGCCATTGGGAAACTCGCCACCGACAAACTTAAGCGTAATACTATTGCCAGCATAATTACCGCTTATTACCTCGCTAATATCATAGGTCACAAAGGTATAGGGGATATCTTCAACTGAGAGTCCTTCACTAATGTCGATTAGCGAGCCTTTAAAGATAAAGTCGGCGCGAGTAACCATGTTGTCTAAAAACGAGCTTTGCACTTCAATATTGGATGTACCGGTTGAGGCTGCATATACACTGGTGCTTCCTGCGAGCAGTGTCATTAAAGCCAATGCACTATAGCGCGTAACGGGGTATTTCTTTTTCATGTTATTCCTTCCTAATTAGATTTTGAAACCATGACATCGTTGTTATTGACAATGCCTCGTCTCCTTAAAGTCCAACCACGAAGAGAAAGGCGATTAGCTTTTAATCAAATTGGTCAAAAGCTGATCAAATATTACATATTTTATTCAATTTGCTAACTTTCTGTTTACAACTTTTGGTTATTTTATAAGCCAATATCTATTTTTTTATGTATTTTTAGATGCTTATTACTAGTTATTAGCCTGTCGCTAGCTGAAATTAATCATGATAGAAAGGGGGATATTATCGTGTGAAGTGGTATTGGTTTAGAAAGTTTAGCTTACTGTTATAGCCGACTAGCAACTGAGATTTTGCTGGTTAGTTTGAGGTGATCTGATGATTAACTCCTCACTCTCAGCAGTTTAAGGACGAGTGCCCGACAGTGAGTCAGGCACTATCTAGGGTTAATCTATAACCCGTTGTGGTACTGCAATACTGTTGATTGCGTCACCATGATATCAAGCGTAGCAATTGCGCTGTCACTGCCAGCAAGCAGTTGTTCAAACTGGCTAATTAACTGCGCTTTATCTGGAGAAGGTTTGTCGCCAGCACCAATGTTGGTGAGATCAACCATAAAGCCGTCAAACAGGTGAGCCAAATCGTTAATAATCTCAGTATTTAAGAACTGATCTTGATTGTAGATACTTGGGTAACCAGCCTTTTGTTTATCAATGGCAAATTCATCACCTTTAAGGTTAGTGATGCTGGTGGATTTATCACAAGAGAGCATACAACCATTGTCGATACGCGGTTTTTCACAGCCGACACTTTGCTGGAAAAAACACTGTCTGCTGGCCATCAACAAGATAGGGTGATAGATGCTATACATCATCTTGAAGTTTGCAGGGCGGGCAATGTGCTTTATCTGGCTCTGATTTATCTCGTTGGAGATAAATGCCCCGTGGCAATCAAACTGCTCCTGCATCGCCAGTAGCGCGTAGGAGTTGGTAGTATTTAAAAACGGCCCGGCGATCCATTTTATCCCTAACTCATAGGCGCGATTAGCAATACCGGTGTTATTGGTCACAATTAACGGCGGTTGTACTTGCTCCAAAATGTTCAATGCAGCGTCGTAGTCTTTACCAATTAATACCGATGGAAACCAAGGGATCAGTCTTGGGTTTTGCTTAAAGAAGCTGACATATTTAGTGCAGCCACGCTTATAGGCGTCAGGTAGCTTGAAGTAAATGTCTGCCTCTGTGATGTCGGCAAGGGCAATATCGGCTTCATCACAGATAAGCAATGATAATTTAGGGGGGTCACCTGCAGGCTTTGGGTGTCTGGCTAACTTAGGTAACTCTACAGCAGGTAATACCGCTTTGCCGTGGTTAAGTGTGCGTAAGATCTGCTTTTTAAGCGCAGTTAACTCTTTAAATGGCACACTTAAGCCGGGCGCTAGCGCGTCAGTTTGCAGTGTTAGTTCAAATTCTGCATTGTTTAAGCTCTTGAAACGTTTTTCAATCGCGCCAATATCGATGCTGGCATCATCACTGCTACTGAGTAAGCTATGAGATTGAGCAGTAAAGACTTTGTCGACTAACTGAGTTTGGCCGACAACAAAATCCTCAGTGCTTACTGTGATTGATAGCGGCTCGCCTATTTGACCAGAGAATGCCAACGTGAGTGGCAATTTAGCGATACTTAAGTGTTTAATCTTGTCATCGACTGTTGCTTGGATTTGGCTTTTTTCCTGTTGCAGTGTTTGCTCTGCATCATGAATTTGCACCACGGAAATAGACTGAGTGCCGTTTTGAGTCAGTTTGTCTTTGAGATGATTCTTTGAATTATCACGTGGGTTATCGATAAACATCGATTGATTTAAGTCACCCTTTAGAAAAGAGTTGGTTAAATCACGGTTGAACACTTTATAAAGGCGCTCGCCATCTTCAAGTAGTTCACCGGTTTTCAGGTAACCATCTATCTGTTTACGGAAGCTATCAATAACGGTGTGAACGTAACTTGCACCTTTGATACGACCTTCCACTTTAAAAGAGTGTACGCCTGCTTCTATTAATGCGGGTAGATCGAAAAAGGCCGAGTTATCTTTAATATTTAGCGGAAAGTTGTGCCCAGACTCAGTCGTTTCGTACTCTTCACGGCAGGCTTGGCTGCAGCGACCACGGTTGCCTGAATTACCGACACTGGCAGAGGTTGAATAGCATAGACCCGAGAAAGCGATGCAAAGCGAACCATGAACAAACACCTCGGTGGTGATGTCATGTTCACGACCGGTTGCCGTTAGCGCAGTAATTTCACGTAAATTAAGCTCTCTTGAAAGGTTAACTCGCGATGCGCCAAGCTTTTTAAGAAACGGGATCTGACCAGCGTTATGAGTGGTTAACTGAGTTGAGGCATGCACATCTAACGTAGGGAAGTGCTTTTTAATTAGCTGGAACATACCAATGTCTTGCACAATCACACCATCTAAGGTGGTATTAACCAGTTTGCTCAGAAGCTTGGCAAGGGTTTTAAATTCATTTTCTAAAATGACAATGTTCAATGTGAGAAATATCTCGCACTGATATTGGTGAGCGAGGCGAATGATGCCAACCAGTTCGTCAAAGGAAATATTAGCTGCACGGTTGCGCGCATTAAAGGTGTCTAAGCCGCAATAAACTGCGTCGGCTCCAGCAATAATTGCCGCTTTAATCGCATCAATATCTCCGCCTGGTGCTAATAATTCTATCTTTGGATCCATGGTTACCACTTGTTGTTAGAAATTTAATGGGGGGATGTTACCCGTATATTTTGCTAATGAATATCGTTAAAGTAAATTATTCGCATTTGCTAATTGAGAAGCCAGAGCAACAATGAGTGAAATCATGACATTACCTGTACTCTATTCCTTAAGAAACTGCCCCTATGCAATGCGGGCTAGAATGGCGATTTACGCCTCAGGCCAGCAAGTACACCTACGAGACCTAGTGCTTAGCGATAAACCAGCAGAAATGCTACAGGCTTCACCTAAGGGAACGGTGCCTGTTCTCGTGACCACTGACGAAAAGGTGATAGATGAGAGCTTGGCGGTGATGTTGTGGGCTTTTAAGCAGTCCGATCCACAACATTATCTCGACGCTTCAACCCCAGCAGCATTGGATGACATGCTGAAATTAATTAACTTATTTGATAATGAGTTTAAAGGCCATTTAGAAAAGTATCGCAGTTCAAAGCGCTACCATGAACCATCGCTCACGGAAGATAGGCAGCAATGTGAGCGCTACCTTGTTGAGCTTGAGTCGCGATTAACTCGGCATCAATATCTAATGTCTGACAAGCCAAGCTTAGCCGACTTAGCTCTGGTGCCTTTTATTCGTCAATTTGGTCGAGTAGAGCGGCAATGGTATTTGCAAGCCCCTTATCCAAAGCTAAGGCAGTGGCTAAATAGCTACTTACAGAGCCGAATGTTTAGTAAGGTGATGACACAATACCCGATGTGGTTAGATACAAAGCAAGACATTGTTTTTAGTCGCACAACTTAACGCATATTACTTACCAATGTGCGCCATTGATAACGGTTAAACAGTAGAAAACAGGAGTCATTATGTTTGGTCCAAATCCCGATGATAAATCGCCGATGAAAGGCTTCCCGCAAGTGGGATATTTAAAAAACTACATAAAGGGCGATAACATTATTGTCGGTGATTACACCTACTATGACGACCCTGATGGCCCTGAGAATTTCGAGAATAACGTGCTTTATCACTTCCCCTTTATTGGCGATAAACTGATTATCGGCAAGTTTTGTGCAATTGCTAAAGACGTTAAATTCATCATGAATGGCGCTAACCATAAGGTGTCTGGCTTTTCTAGCTATCCGTTTCAAATCTTCTCCAACGGTTGGGAAAAGGTGATGCCAAAAGCGGGCGATTTACCTTTTAAAGGTGATACACACATTGGCCATGATGTGTGGATTGGCTACGACGCGACGATTATGCCTGGGGTAACGGTTGGTCATGGCGCCATTATCGCCAGTAAGTCGGTAGTGACTAAAGATGTGCCTGCATATGGCGTGGTAGGCGGTAATCCCGCTGAACTCATTAAGCTTAGATTTGAACAAGACATTATTAAGCAACTGGTCGATATTGCTTGGTGGGATTGGACTGCAGAGAAGATTACGGCCAACTTAGAGGCGATAGTTGGTGCCGATATTACCGCGCTACAGCAAGCAAAATAACCAACAGATATTTAAACTCGTTTATTAAGGATAAGAAAAGAGTATGTACTCAGGACAATGTTTGTGCGGTGAAGTTAACGTTAAAATTAGTGGCGAGATTAGCGAGATCATTCACTGCCACTGTTCACTTTGTCGTAAAAATAGCGGCACTGCTTATGCAACCAATGGTTTTGTTGCGGCAAGTGACTTTGCCATTACCAAGGGCGCGAGTTCATTAAGTCGCTTCTCATTTAAACCTGGCCGTCAGCGTCATTTTTGTCAGCATTGTGGCTCGCCGATATATAGCACCAATGCTGAGGACGCTAGCCGAGTAAGGGTTCGACTGGGTATTATTGAATCCGATATTTCTGAGCGGCCAATATCGCACAACTTTGTGAGCTCTAAAGCCAACTGGGATGAGTTGGATGCTGCTCTGCCCCGATATGATGGCTTTGAGCCAGGCCGCAGTTAATTAACACATCAGTGTCATCAATGAACAGTCATTAACCGTAATAAAAAGATTAAATGGAATGTGTATCTAGGGAGTAACACCTTGCAAATTAGATTAGCTGATCAAAAGGACATGCAAGCATTTTTTAGCTACCTCTCGCGTCAACTTGCTGAAAACGGTGTCGACGGTGCCCCGGTATTTCAGCCTATGTCTCGGACTGAGTCTCACTTGAGCGATGCCATGAAATCTCGTTTCAATCACGGGATTGCGACTAAATTAGGTGAGCAAGGTTGGCGTAAAATGTTATTGGCATTGATTGACGGTAATATCGTTGGTCATATCGATATACGCGCTCATGCTGAAGGGCACACCGCTCACCGAGCTTTATTGGGTATGGGGGTTGATGCTACTGCTCGTGGTAAAGGACTCGGTTATGCGCTTATTGAGTCCATTTTTAACTGGACGGCAACCCATACTGATATTGAGTGTATCGACTTATGGGTATTATCTAATAACCAAATAGCATGCCGGCTCTATGAGCGCACAGGCTTTAGCAAGTGCGCTGAAATTGCAGATATGTTTCGTATCGATGGCAAACCTCAGGCTTACAGCATGATGTCAAAAGCCGTAATGCCAGCAAATGTACTTGCTTTGGCTGACACCGAGGAGCGCTGATGACTCATACCAATACCAATACCAATACCAATACCAATACCAATATTAGTACCAGTCAACATAAAGTGGTGATAGTGACTGGCGCGAGCAGAGGCATTGGCGCTGCAACCGCTAAGTTATTGGGCGCGCAAGGCTATAGTGTGTGCGTGAATTACCATAAGCAATTACAAGCTGCAGAGCAGGTTGTCACCGATATAAAGTCAGCGGGTGGACACGCTATTGCCATTCAAGCTGATGTATCAAAAGAGGTGGATGTTGTCAGGCTCTTTGCTGAAACGGCGCAGCAACTGGGCATAGTGACGCACTTAGTGAATAACGTTGGCGTGTTGTTTACTCAGTCAAAGCTGGTCGACATGAGTCTAGCGCGGTTTAATCGCGTGATGAATACCAATGTCAGTAGCTGTTTCTTATGTTGCCGAGAAGCCATTAAAACAATGCAAGCGGGCAGCGCTATCGTTAATGTCTCCTCGGCAGCGTCTAGAAGCGGCGCACCCAATGAGTATGTCGATTATGCCGCATCAAAAGGGGCGATGGATTCATTGACTAAAGGTTTGTCGCTTGAAGTGGCAGCCGACGGGATTCGGGTTAACGGCGTTAGACCAGGTTTTATTCATACCGATATGCATGCCGATGGCGGCGAGCCCAATCGCGTTGAAAGGTTAAGTCCACAAATACCGCTGCAGCGGGGTGGGACCCCTGAAGAGGTTGCTGAAGCTATCGCATGGTTATTATCAGATGCGGCTTCTTATGTGACAGGGTCATTTATAGATTTAGCCGGTGGAAGGTAACTCAGCCTTCCCACCGCAGATTACACTATTGCTTATTAACAGGTAACTATTAACCGGTAACTATTAACAGTTATCTATTAAAAGTCAGCTTTTTTGCTTGTGAGGACGCAAAGAATACTACTTGCTAGCGTTGGCCTCAGCAGTATCAGCTTGTTTGCTAAATAGTTTTATCAACTTGTTTTAAAGTGAGGTCGATAAGCTTGTGGTAGCTCAAACACCTTATCTTGATGGGTGACTGGGCAGATAAAGTTTAAGTAACATGAGGTGAGCTGTAAATTGGGCGTCGATTCATTGCCATTACCGTGCAGTCTGTCACCAATAACAGGATGACCAACACTTGCCATATGCACCCGTATTTGATGTTTACGACCTGACTCGATTTTCACCTGCACTTTAGACTGATTTAATTCGCTATTGTATTCAAGCCTGTGGGCGTGAGATAGCGCTGATTTGCCATCGACATCACTATCGATAGTGACTTTTGAATCTGGAAATTCACCCTCGACGATCACTTGATAGTATTTATCTAAAGCGCGAGTTTCAAACAATTTGGCAATGGCTGCAGTGATCTTTTTACTATGACCCAGCACAATCAATCCGGTGGCAGCGAGATCGAGTCTATGGATAATATAAGCACTACGAGCTGGCGTTAGACGTGTCTCAGCAAAACGATTAATCGTGGTGTGGTCGCTCCATTTTGACCCTTGGCAGCGCATTCCAAATGGCTTATACCAGACGCTATATTGTCCTTCATCAAATAGTAACTCAGCAGCTTCAATTTGCTCATCTAATACTGCTTGATTGTAATAAAGATGCAACTCATCACCTTGATTAAGCGCTTTTTTTGCTCGTCTTAAACGGTTGGTTTGTTTACCGTGAGTGAGCCAAACCGCGCCTTTTTGCATCGCCTGCTTGATTAACTGTTTGCTCAGACCTGTTTGCTTAGCTAACAGGCTGACAGCATCAATTTGAGGATCGATGACTTTGATATGGCATTCAGTTTTTTGCAGGCTCATGGCTTGATTACGTAGTCTTTAAAGATTGGCCAGCTATTTTACACTAACTACTGCAAGCGCTGCGACCTCTATCTATCAATGTGTTTAATACGAGCGTGTCGAGGCAACGGTTTTGTAAAGAACGTTGGTAGCTGAACATACAGGATTAAGGCGTTTGGCTAGATGTAAAAATTTTAATGCAAATTATCTTGTTCTCGCTATGAGCTAGGCTTAATGTGGATCTTAATCGTTTTCAATTGCAGTAACCGACACTGGTATTAATCAGTGCGGCTATTTAGCGGGTAAAAACTGGAGTGAATCATGGATACGCAGTTAAAGTTTAGAGTGCAAAACTGGCTCAACAATGATCCCGATCCATTAATGCGCGCAGAGCTACAGGCTTTGCTTGACGCTAATGACAATGAAGCCATAGCCGCGCGCTTTGCTGGGCGTTTGGCATTTGGTACAGCAGGCCTTCGTGGCGTAGTTGGCGCAGGGCCAACTCGAATGAATCGTTTAGTGGTGCAGCAAACTTCTGCTGGTCTCGGCGCATATCTACAGGCACAAGTGAGTGATATTGCCACTCGCGGTGTAGTCATTGGTTATGATGGCCGCCACGACTCACAACAGTTTGCTGAAGATGCAGCCAGTGTATTGTGTGGACTGGGTATTAAAGTGTACCTGACAAAGCAGATAGCAGCCACGCCGCTGGTGGCATTTGGTGTGCTGCACCTTGGTGCAGGAGCGGGCATTGTGGTGACCGCGAGCCATAATCCACCGCAATATAACGGCTATAAAGTGTATTGGGGTAATGGCGCGCAAATTATTCCCCCCCATGATAGCGGGATTGCTGCATGTATTGAAAAAGCGGCCACCGAGCAGATAAAGCTGCCCACGTTAGATGAGGCCTTAATGGCTGGCCATTTACAGATCTTAGGGGATGACTTTTACCAAGCTTATCGTGATGGGGTGCATCAGTCGCCAGTGTTACAAAATTACACTGAGCCCGCACAAGTCAGCCTCGCTTATACTGCTATGCATGGCGTGGGTAATGAGATGGCGTTAAACGTGCTGCAAGATGCTGGCTTTGACAACGTATACTCGGTAGCGGCGCAGTCACAGCCCGATGGTGACTTTCCCACGGTGAACTTTCCAAACCCTGAAGAGAAAGGGGCGATGGATTTAGTTATTGCAGAGGCGAAAAAACATAACGCGATGTTGGCCTGTGCTAACGATCCTGATGCCGACCGATTCGCGGTTGCTGTGCGCACCGCTGATGACAACGATCAAATCAACTATCAAATGCTCACAGGCGATCAAGTCGGCGTCTTGTTTGGTCATTACTTGCTATCACATGCCAGTGACAACCAGCGTTTAACTTGCACAACGATTGTGTCATCAAGCCTATTATCAAAAGTGGCCGCCAGTATGGATGCGACTTGCACAACCACGCTCACCGGCTTTAAATGGTTAACCAATGTGGGAATGAGCGAGCAAACAGATGCTAATCAGTTCTTATTTGCCTATGAAGAAGCACTCGGGTACACCCTTGGCACTATGGTGTGGGATAAAGATGGTTTATCGGCGTTGGTTGGATTCGCGCAGCTCACTGCAGAACTTGCCAGTCAAGGGCAAACGATTTGGGACAGATTGGAGCTCATCTATCGCCAGCATGGTTTCCATCTTAATAGCCAAGTGAGTATCGCATTAAAGCCGACCACACCGAATATTGGCGCTTATCTGCGTGATAACCCGCCGCAAGCAATCGCAGGGCATAAAGTGGTATCAACCGATGACATTAGTGTAGGCAAGCGCCTTTTTGCCGATGGCAGTGAAGAAGCCATTAATCTGCCCGCCAGCGATGTGCTTATCTACCGCCTCGATAACCATGCCAGAGTGATTGTGAGGCCATCAGGCACTGAACCAAAGATTAAGTGTTACTACGAAGTGGTCGAGACTATGAATGCAAACGACACGCTAGCCAGTGCACAACAAAGAGCACAGGCGAATATGGACGCATTTATTAACGCCCATCAAGCAGATTTGCCTAAATAGCTTAATCGCCATTTTAAAATTGACAAGCCACCGCAAGGTGGCTTTTTATTGGAATAGACGGTATTGATTGCAATATTAGTGGCGTTCAACCTAAGTGATTAACCATTTTTGCACCGCTATGAGGTAGCCTGAGGAGTCTAAAGATCAGTATCGAGGTTAAGCAGCCAAGCGTCATTTAGCTGCATTATGCTTTTGTAAGTCGCCGTGAATATATCCCTATAGGCTCTGCTAAATCATCCATGATTTAGAAGCTTGCACAGCCCAAATCAGATGAATAACGAGTAAGTCTACTTTAGTCGCAAACTCGTTTTTGGACAAAAAAGGGTTAGAACGTTAGCTCTAATTGGCCTTATGTTGATTATAAAAAGTATCTTACACTTATCCAAAAATCCCTCTTTGAACCGTACAACCTGCCCTGTCCTGATAAATTTTACACTGACCCTAATTACAATTACATTAATCACAAAAGTCTTTGGGAACCGTCCTGTGCGGAGCCGCATGCAGTGTGGTGTAGGGGCTGGTGACTAGAGACCTCTGGCTACCCGATTAGGCTTATTGGTAAATGGTTTCTCTTTTAGAAACCAAGCATATATTATCGGAAGCTCCTTGTGCAGAAAGGTAATAATTAGCACCTCCTGTATTTTTTAATACTATAGTTTTACTATTTATTGTTCCGACATACTCCATATCTTTATATGTTGTTTCTCTTGAAGCCATGCAAGATTTTGCTAACGCAAAGGTTTCAACATAATACGCATCACATTTCCCTTCTGAATTGATACTTGCAACAACGGATACGTGAGAATCACCATCCGCGTATCCCTTCGATGATATCGAAGAGTACATTCGGTTATCGGCACCATCACTATTCCACGCAGCATGAGTTCCATGAGATTTTTTATCTATGATAAAGTTAGAAACTGTTTCTAACTGGGGTATGCAACGTTTAACTCCGTTTTCCTTTGCCATACTAACAATCAAATTTTCTTCCGCATGAACGCTCATTGCAGAAACTGATAACCCAAGAAAAACACCGATTAATCGAAAAATCATTTTAACTCCTTAGTTTGATTATAATTTGACAAGCCTAACAGCTTATTATCCTGCGTCTCGGATAAATCCCTGCTCTATTATTGACTTACGTCAAAACTAGCAACGTACCTCATTGAAGTAAAGGAGTTAATCTTGCAAATGTTAACAAAAGTGGAATGTACTACCCCTGAAAAGTAATGCAGAACATTTATCGGGTCTCTTGTAAGATTAAAACGGAAATCTAACTGTATGATAAGGAATTGCTATTTCAGATGTTAAAAATTTATCGATGCAATTATTTCACTTTCTAGCATCGATAAATCTGTCTGATTCATCAAGCTCATTATACCTGTACAGGATTACAGCGGTTTTTGCATACATAAAGGGAGCGGAGCGAATTAGCGACAGATAATAAACTAGCCTTATAGCCATAACTCCGAATCACCAGAATTATGCTTGTCTAATTCAGTGTAGATAATTGGACTCCCCACTCTAATCGGTTACGGTATATCTCAATTCTCACGAGATTTTGGAGTCCAAAATGAAAGGTACTATTGTTGGCGTTGGTCTGTCTAAAAATGTAATTCAAGTTTGTGTCTTCACCAATAGCAAGATGCGCTCAAGTACTGAAATGACACCGAATGAATTTATCGACTGGCTGGCCAACTCAGTCCCCGTAACTATCATATTCGAAGCTTGTGGAATGTCTAATTATTGGAAACAAAAAGCAATATCATTTGCTCATGAGGCTAAGTTAATCTCAGCAAAGTTAGTCTCAGCTGTCAGGCAGAATCAAAAAACAGATAGAAATGATGCTTTAGCGATTGTTCAAGCCGCACTGTTACCCGAGGTCAATTTCATCACAGGTAAAACAGTCGAGCAGCAGCAACTGCAATCCGTTATGAGGTTACGAGAACTTGCTATCAAACAAAAAACGGCGATGAGTAACCAGCTCACCTCGTTGTTGGCAGAGTTTAATCTTATAGTCTCAAGCAGGAATGGCGGCTTACGCGGTGTGATTGAATCCACGTTAGAAGGCGCTGAAAAAAGATAAGACAGGCATAACCTTTTTAGATTATCACACTTTTTCAGGTTAGATTTTCTATGGATAAAGTTTTACTCACCCTATTTACCTTCTGAACTGCGAAACTCGCTTTGGGGCATAAACGTGCTAGACCCTAACCCAACTCTGGGAAAACGGTTTACGAAGCCAATAGAAAACACTTATTCCCTGTCGAAGTTGCCAAACTACGTTAGCTTATAATGCTAGAACGCACTTGCGAGTTAATAGCATAGTTAACTCGTAATTGAACCTTGCTTGAATTAGCTGTTGTAGAACAGCTAATTGAACGCTAGTGTAGATGATTAAATAATCAACAACATCAATATTGGAATTCATTTAAAGCACCAAGTGCTAGGGAATAGGCAATGGATAATAATCAAATATCGGTAAATACTTTTGATAAATTAGCGCAAAGGTATGAAGACAAATACATGGATCTTGCGATGTATGCTGATACTTTTGATTCATTTATCAACCATCTGCCAACTGATGATGCCCGTGTGTTAGAGCTGGCTTGTGGGCCAGGAAATATCACTAAAATGCTGTTATCTGAGAAGCCAAATTTGTCGATATTGGCGACGGATCTCGCGCCCAATATGTTGCTGCTTGCTAAGAAAAACAACCCTAAAATTGAAGTGTTGCAGTTAGACAGCCGCCACTTAAGCAAGGTTACAGAAAGGTTCGATGCAATAATGTGTGGCTTTTGTTTGCCTTACCTTGATAGAGATGAGGCGATTGCACTTATCGATGCCGCGGCTGAAAGGCTGAATCCTCAGGGGGTTTTGTATTTAAGTACGATGGAAGGGGAGTGCCCAAAAGTACGCGAGGACACTTCAAGTGATGGTGATAAGGTTTATACCTATTTTCACCATGCAGAGCAGTTAGTGCCTGCATTGAGTCGACGTGGTTTTAAGCTATTGGCACTAAAGCGTAAACAGCAGTTAAGCCCGATTGGTGAGGTGACGGATCTATTTATCACCGCTAGGCTAGATGCTGACTAAAATGCACGTGCAGTGTGTTATTTAGCTTAAGCGTTACAGCGCTGCTAGCGTCAAAAGTTGCGGTAAAAACCGCTGCTCTTGAGAAGCTATAACTGTTTGCTCAGCAAGCACTTGCTGCAAGATCTCTGGCGTCGTTAGTGGATTGGCTAGTACCACTCTAAATACCACCGCTTTGATGTCCATCATTTGCGCGTTTTCAGGGTTAATCCGCGTGCGAGAAACAAAAGATGTGCCTTGTTCTCGCTGACGTTTCTGCACAAACTTAGTTAATCCATCCAGCAGTGCGTTAAACTCTGTTAGTTTTTCTACGTCATTATTTGCTCGTGCATTGGCCATTGCGATTTGCACGGTCTGCGGCACATAGCGGTAGGTTAACAGGCAAAGCTCTGGTTTTGACACCAGTTCAAACTCTTGATGTTGATTGATCAAATCAGCAAAATAACGGGCTTTTTCCAAACTGTTATTGATCAGTATTTCATAGCCGTCACGACCAATCACTTTTAAGCATGCATGGACTAGCATTGCCATGCCGGGGCGTGAGCCCTCTAAGGTTTGGCTGCCTAAATCTTTCGAGCCTTTTCTGAGAATATACTCGGCGTGGTGTTTAATCGCATTAGCGAAAGTGGGATCTTTAAAGATCACCATGCCTGCGCCCATAGGTACATACATCTGTTTGTGAGCATCAATGGTGACAGAGTCTGCGCGTTCTATACCTGCAAGGAGGTGACGATACTTTTCAGATAACAGGCTGGCGCCGCCCCATGCTGCATCAACATGAAAATGGCAATTAAGCTCGCCCGCTAAGTCAGCGAGTTCATTTAGTGGGTCGATATTGCCGGTTTCGGTGGTGCCTGCAACGCCTACAATCGCCATCACTTTGATGTTGTCGGCGGCCAATTGATTGGCTAAGTCCCGCATTTTTGATACGTCGACTTTGTTGTCTTCTGCTGTGGGCACTTGGATGATATTTTCGCGGCCAATGCCGAGTAGGTCGGCTGTTTTGCCTAAAGAGTAGTGGCCACGCTCAGACACTAGAATGGCTAAGTCGTCATAACCGTAATGTCGTAGGCCCTTTATTACCCCTTGCGCTGCGACGCCGCGGTAACTGCCATCAGCTTTTAACAGTTGGTTACGGGCAGTCCAAAGAGCGGTAATGTTAGCAACGGTGCCACCAGAGCAAAATGCGCCTAAAGAGACGTTAGCGCTGTGCATCCAGCTTTGATAGAAGTCGTCATTTTCAGCATAAATGAGGTGATGCATCATGCCTAACACTTGGCGCTCTAACGGTGTAAAGGCTTTTGATGTTTCTATTTTGACCAGATTTTGGTTTAAACCGACCATCATTTTTGATAGCGGCAGTACAAAGTAGGGCAGCGCTGATGTCATGTGGCCAATAAAGCTCGGCGCAGAGGTATGCACAGAGTGGGCGACAAGCGTTTGCATCATGTCGTCGGCGTAATCTGAGACAAATTGCGGCGCGGCTGGAATTTGATGTTGCTGGAAGTCTAGCTCAATCTCGGTGAGAGGTTTCTCAACCGCGACTACACTTTCCTGCAAAAAGCCCATTAAGTTCTGTGAGATATTTTGCTCAATAACACTAAGGGTTGAATCGGGGGCTTCTGGAACGGTAAAAATTCTCAGTAGTGCCTCTTCAGAAGCGGTGGCTCGTCTTGGTGTCATTGGCTAACTATCTCTACTTATCACACTATTTTTGTGCGTTGGATCAGTCTTTAAGTTGGTGGCTAACTTTACTGTAAGCTTTATAGCGCATCAAGTAGAAAAGTGCTTTGGGGTTGTGGTTAGCTGTTTAAGTGACGTTGCAATAAACAAAAAGACGCCTAAGCGCCTTTAGTTTTTGAATTGATTACAAGCTTAAGGCGGTAATACTAGTTTCTAGCCGATAGACTGTATAGTGCAGCCACGTTTCTACTGCAGGTGTATAGATTGCTTTTAGCATTCGCCAGCACTTCGGCTAACGGCAGAGCTCGTGGCGTTATTGAAAATAGTGCGCTAAAACCATGTTCTAGCAATATATTGGCGTCGTCACTGACACAACCCGCTATCGCAACCACTGGTACGTTGAGACTATTGGCAACGCCAGCAACTCCCATTGGCGTTTTACCATGCAAAGTTTGGCTGTCTAGTCGTCCTTCACCTGTGATAACTAAACTCGCTCCTTTAATATGGCTTGCAAGATGAACGGTGTGCATCACGATGTCTATTCCAGGTTTTAGTTGGGCATCAAGAAATGCCATCACACCTAAGCCCATACCGCCAGCTGCACCAACGCCGCTTAAGTGACGGTTATCTTTAACCCCCGCTTTTGCAATCACATCAGCGTAGTGATTTAGCGCTGTGTCGAGCTGCTCAACCATCTCGCTCGTTGCCCCTTTTTGTGGACCAAAGATCGCCGAAGCGCCATGGTCGCCACAAAGTGGGTTGTTGACGTCGCAAGCGACTTCAAAGCGACATTGTGTAAGTAAAGGGTGCAGGTCTGTAAGGTTAATCTGCTGCAAAGTTGCCAGCGCCGCACCGCCGGGTGCGATAGGCTTATCATCGGCATCTAAAAGGTGCGCCCCTAGTGCCTGCGCCATTCCTGCGCCGCCGTCATTGGTTGCGCTGCCGCCCAGTCCAATGATGATATGTTTGATACCACGATTAAGCGCATCAACAATCAACTCACCCGTGCCGTAGCTGGTGGTAAAAAGTGGATTACGCTGCTCACCAGTGACTAAATGCAAGCCTGAAGCGGCCGCCATTTCGATGACTGCAGTTTTCTCACTGCCGTGGTAACTGTCGCCTAAAATGCCATAAAAGGCATTCACTTTGTCGCCAGCAGGTCCCGTTACCGTTGTCCAAATCAGGCTGCCGTTTGTGGCATCAATCATTGACTGTACCGTGCCTTCACCGCCATCGGCTACAGGCATTTTTACATACTCAGCATTAGGCAATACTGTGCGAAATCCTCGCTCAATTTCGTTAGCCACTTCCATTGCGGTTAGGCTCTCTTTAAATGAATCGGGGGCAATCACAATTTTCATGCAGTGTTCCTATTTTTAACTCATCGCTGAAACTGGTGAGATAAAGCTTAGCGTTGTAATGGTAATCTTAATGAGTGGTATGTGCAGGGTAAAGGCGAGCGGGAGTGCTCGCCGTTAACAGTGCGCTTATAGCAAGACTAAGCTTAAAATGTACACTAAAGTCATGGCGGTAAGGCCTTGAACCAGTGTTGCCATTGTTTGTGCTTTATAGGCTTGTTTAACGCTCATGCGGCTAAACTGAGTCACTACCCAGAAGAAGCTGTCGTTCGCGTGTGAGACTGTCATTGCACCTGCACCAATAGCCATAACCGTCAGTACGCGGCCCATGTCGCTTGCAAGCCCGATATCACCTAGCATTGGCGCAACAAGTGCAGAGGTCGCCACTAGCGCTACCGTCGAGGAACCTTGCGCAGATTTGAGCGCGGCAGCGACGATAAACGGCATAAAGATGCCTATTCCGAGTGCCGATAGCGAAGTCCCTAGGAATGCACCAATTTCTGTTGCTTTAAGGACTGCGCCAAATGCACCACCAGCACCAGTAATCAGTAGAATTGGTGCCGCAACAACTAGCCCCTGGCTAATGCGCT
Organism: Shewanella sp. 10N.286.45.A1; assembly: GCF_041470405.1. Lineage (NCBI taxonomy): Bacteria > Pseudomonadati > Pseudomonadota > Gammaproteobacteria > Alteromonadales > Shewanellaceae > Shewanella > Shewanella sp. 10N.286.45.A1. The sequence goes on along the minus strand of NZ_JBFRMK010000024.1, from coordinate 15,448 downwards.
CACTAAACTCTTTAACTTTGTCGCTGCTTTTAAGTAGAGACAATGATAGGAAAAGACCAATCATCAGAGCATTAACCGGCTGACCGAGAAATGCCAATACATCGAATAGTACGCCGTTACCTAACGGCGCCGATGGGAAGTTAGCAATTGAGCCAAAACAGATAAGTAAAATCGGCACAAAGATTGGTGCAAATGCGCGGGTTGGGCTAGGCAGTTTGCCGTAGGTTTGCTTTAGTTTCTCATAATCTTCAGTTTGATTAAGCAGTTCTTCTGCGCCTTCGCCGTCTGGTTGAACGTTAGCAAAGCGGTTAGCCCACAGCGTACCAGCTAGCGCTGCAATAGCGGCTACAAATACACCAACAAAAATGACTAAACCTAGGTTCGATTCAAGACCTAAGTTGCCCGCCGCCGCAATAGGCCCAGGCGTTGGTGGTACAAAGGTGTGAGTGGCATAAAGGCCAGTTGCTAAGGCCACACTCATCGAGACACTCGAAACTTTCATGCGGTTGGCCATCGATTGCTTCAGTGAGTTCAAAATCACAAAGCCTGAGTCACAAAACACCGGAATCGAAACGATATAACCGATAATAGACATGGTTAAGGTTGGAAAACGCTTGCCTAGTACCTTGATGACCACATCGGCCATAGTGATAGCGGCGCCGCTTTTCTCAAGAATAGTACCTATGATAGTACCAAGCACAATCACCAGACCGATGTAACCTAATATGCCACCAAAACCGGAGGTGATGGTTTTTGCAATATCGGCACTTGGAAGGCCATAGGCAAATGCCGCCATAAAGGAGGCGAGAATTAGCGTTAAGAAGGGGTGGAGCTTGAATTTTGAGGTAGCAATTACAATAAATGCAATTACAGCCAATAAGATCAGTATGAGGCTCATAGCGTTTCCCTGTTGGGGTATTTTTAGTTAGGTGTAGGGTTTTAAGCCAAATATAACAATCGCTCTTATTAATGAGAGGTCATAGAATTTCAGGCTAGATTATTATGGGGATCAGTCACAGAGATTGCTTTGGCATAAAGCACTGAATGTCCCAACAATATCAGCTGTTATTTGTGCTTATGCACAAATTTATGTTTGAGAATGGCTGTTGGACAAGTCTATTTAACAATCATCAGTTCTGACAAATACTTCATACTGGCTATTTGTAACTTTGTTCTGATAGAGAATATGGCAGTTAAAGCTCACACTTTTATCAGCTAAATCTTCTGAAAAAAAGATATAGATTTGGTTATTAGGCGATGATTTATCAATAAATAGCGGCGCTGCGCTGTTGTCTTTTTTGATTGTGGTCAATGAAACCGAGTCAATGTCTAGCCAAGCCTGTACTTGTTCATTGAGCTCATCGAAACTATCACCACCATTAACGGCGGGATAACCGTTATAAAGTGGTATATCTACTCCGGCATGAGTGATGCTGCCAGTTTCGACCTCCTCCCCTTCAATTGCAGCTTTACTATAAACCAGAGAAAGTGCACTTTTCATGGCTCCTTCAATAGCTTGCAGATCAGCTATTTTGGCATCTGCTCGTAAGTTCAAAAACTTAGGTGCTGCGATAACCGAGAGAATGCCAAGTACGATAATAACCGTCACTAATTCAATCAGTGTAAAACCTTTTTCTAGCCGAGAATGAGCCATATGCTACCTCGTGTATTTTCAAGCACGATATGGTATTGAAGAGGCTGACTTTAACGAACGTTTGCTTTTTATTACTGTGTCAACAATACCTGACCTAAGTATAGTTGCAGTAATCCATCCAGTTGTTGCATGTTGACTCCGGTAACCGTCTCAATTTTATCAAGACGATAGCGCAGTGTATTGCGGTGAATAAATAGCGCGTTGGCACATTGTTGCTGATCACCAAAATGCTGCAAATAACAGCTTAAGGTTTTGCTGAGTTGACCGTTTTTATCGGCATCAATTAAAGATTGATAGGGGCTGATTAACTCCTTTCCACGCCAGTTGCCCTTTAGTGATGACAAAAGTACCAATAGCGAAAAATCTTCATAAAGGTATTTACTCAAATCAGGTTGCATTTGGCTACCTATAGACAGGGTTTCTAGCGCTGTTTGATAAGAGCGGTTAATCTCTTGTGGTTTTGGGAAAAAGTGCCCAAGGGATATTTTAAGCCTGCTTCTTAACTCTATGGGTAAACGTGCTATCAGTTGATCTATACGCTGGCTTTCAAGTTCAGCATCCCACGCCTTACCGTCAAGAAATGCAGGCTTTAAGATCACCAGTTCGGTCATTGACGTCATGGCGACTAAGTTGCCGCGGGATGGGTTTTCTAACAAGTGAAGAATTTGTTTTAACATTGAGTTCGCTGAGGTTTCTTCATCATCAGTCTGTACTTGAATAATGGCTGCAACCCGCGGAGTGTCTAGATCGATATTTAACTGAGATGCCCAGTTTTGTTGGTGAGCACTAAAAGGGCCGTCAGATTTGATGAGATCAATAATAAGCTCCTCTTTTTGGCGATACTGCCACTGTGCTTGCTCAATTGAGTTTGCTTGTTCAACAATGATCTCGGCGGTCATTTTTAATAACTCACCATAATGACCAAGTTCGGTAGGCTCACCGGTGATACCAATAACGCCGATGATGTCACCTTTATAGTGCAGTGGCAGGTTTATGCCAGCTTTGACGCCGTGTAACGTTCCTTCACTCGCATGACTTATTTCAACGGTTCTCTGCTGGCTAATTGCCAGTAGCGCACCCTCATGTATTTCACCAATACGCTGGGGTTCTCCTGAACCAAGGATTACGCCATGCTTATTCATCACATTGATATTATGACCAATAATCTTCATGGTTCGGTTGACTATTTGCTTGGCAAGTGCGCCATCTAAAAAGTACATAGTTGTCCTTGTGGCAATGACATATTACCTTAAAAGCTGATTACATCTTAATGAGCTCTGTGATCCTATTTTGCAACTTAGGAATAATCAGCCTTTCAAACTCTGAGTGTCTTTTTAGCCAGATATTGTTTCTTGGGCTGGGGTGGGGCATAACCAATATCTTTGGCCATAACTCTTGCCACTGTTCAACCGCTTTCGTGACAGTTAGCTTTTGTTTTAGATGCCACTCAATGGCATATTGGCCAACCAGTAAAGTGAGTTCAATGTGCTTAAGTTCATTGAGAATTGGCTGGCGCCAAGTGGCTGCACATTCATGACGCGGTGGTTTATCACCGCTTTTCTTATCAGCAGCGGAGTAACTGCCCGGAAAGCAAAACCCCATAGGTAGAATGGCAAACAGTTCAGGGTTATAGAACTGTTCGCGAGTGACCCCCAACCAACTCCTGAGGCGCTCTCCACTGGCATCGTCAAAAGGGTGACCTTTGTGATGTGTTTTTTGCCCTGGAGCTTGCCCTGCAATCAATATTTTCGCATTGCTGCCAAGCTGTATAATGGGCTTGGCTGCAAACGGCAAATGTTCACTGCACAGCTGACATTGCTGTACTTGATTAAGCAAATTATCGAGACGGTTGTCTTTTGGCATTATTCACTTTCAGCTTAGTTTGGTTGCAATTAGCTATGTAGCGCAATTTGATAAGCCCAGTATCCTAAGTAGCTGTATCCTGCAATGAGTGTAGCGTAGCTCAGTAATTTTACGCCAATACTACCACGGCTCAGCACGGCAACATGGGCGATGGCGATAGCAAATATGGTTAGCGGCGCAGCGTAATAGCCAACAAGCATCATTAATAACGCCACTATAGCCAATATTAATGGGGTCTTCTCGGTGGGAGCTTTGGCATGATGGCTCAGCTGAATCGGCAGTAAGCTCAGCGCAATGCTTACAATGATAACCCCAAGATTAAGCGAAATAGCGCCAGCACCTTCGATATAAACCATGGCTATAACAAAGGTAATGACTGCTGGAATAAACGAGATAAGCGTATGCAATTTCGCAAAACGGTTACTTTGATATTTGCCAGTAAAGTAAAACAGACCCGTCAGTAATAAATTGAAAAAGCAAAAGCCACCTAACGAAATCGCCAACATTAAAATATTGGTGGTATCGGATTGAAAGGCCAATGCTGGCATGGGCGCGAAAACGGAAAGAAACAGTAAAGGTTTTATAGAATCGGGGATGGGTTTCATCAGATGTCATAGTCAATGATAGATGGCTTACCTTGGCTTAAAGTGGCAGGAACTTCAAGATGAAAGCGGAGTATTTGGTGAGATCTAGAGCTGGATCGGAACGTCAGTTGTATTTGGATATAAAAAAACCCGCACTCGGCGGGTTTTTAGAGAAGCTAACAACTATAAACGGTAGCTCATGCTTAGCATGATTAGGTGCGCGTTGTAGTCATGGCTGTTGCTGCCAAAACTTAACACGTTCCAAATCCCGTCTGGCGCAATGTCATTGCCAGCGTCGTTATCTTTGTACTTTTCCATCTTGTAGTCTATGCGTACGTCCATTTTGTCTGTTGCACGGTAAAGTGCGTAAACATTGACGTTATGAACTTTGGCATAGTAGTCGCCGTAGTCGCCAGTGATCCCCTGGGTAACTTGGGTATTACTATTAGAATCTGAGTAAGTGTAATCAACGCCTAAACGCAGTTTCTTTTCCATCAGGTTGTTATAGCTATACCCTGCGCCTATGACGTCAACTTGATCTTCTACTACGCCAAACCAGTTTGGCGTAGAGAGGTTGCTGCTGCCAGCTTGCTCTGAATCGATGTTTTGACGGTTGTAGAATGCTGTCAAAGTCATGTCTTCAGTGAGTAGGTAGCTCACACTTGCATCGTAGCTGATATCTTTCGATTCAGTTAAACCGATCTGAGTTTCGCTGTAGTCATCAAGTGCGTAGCGAGCACCAAAGTCGATGGTTAACGTTTCAATTGGGCTGTGAGTAACACGAGCTTCAACTTGAGTACGCTTTCTATCGGCTAGGTTGTACTTGCGTAGTAAGTCATTTGACTCACCAGACGTCCATTCTGATGCTTGATACTCAGAACCGTCGCGTTCGCCGTAGCTACCTTTAACCCACATGTCCCACTTGTCGAATGCGCTGATACGGTACTTCGCCCATACTGTGCTTTCTTCTGTGGTTTCGCGGTCTTGATAGCTGCGCTCATCTTTACGGTAGTCAAATCCACCTTCAAGTTTATGGCCACGCGCAAGACGGTAGTCTGCACCTAGTTTAGCTTTGTGTGTGGTGATGTCGTAAGGCGTGTTGTAAGCCGCTTGACCCGTTGTTGAGTCGATGCTGATCTGCGTCCACTCTTGAACGTTGGTTTGGTTGTCACGATCGTTGTAATCGTAGCTGGCATTTAAGCGGAGCTGGCGATTGATACGAGATACAACCTTAAGGGTTGCACCAGTGGTTTCAACTTTACCGTCAAGCGATTCAGAAGGCATTTGATAACCGTAACCAGAAGTATTGAAATCTTGGTCTTGGGTCATTTGACCATAATGAACGCGACCGTTCATGATGGTTTTGCCAGCCACATATTGACCCATTAAGGATACCGTGTGGGCTTCGTTGTCAGGATCCAGTGACATATAACCTGTGGTTTGCGCACCAAAGGTTGGGCTAAACGCGTTGTCGTAAGACAATTCGCTATAAGCGTTTTTAAACATTGAGCCGTTGTAGTTTAGGGCGGTAAACCAGTTGTCACCACTAAAACGAACGCCAGCATCTAAAGTATCAGTCGTGTAGTCAACAGGTTCTGCAATCATCATTGATTGATTGTAGAAGCTACCAGAAGCTTGCTTAAGGCCGGTCTTATCTTCACGCATATAGTTGATATGCGTGCTCCATAAAGACTCACCTTGATACTCAATACCTAAACCCGCTCTTTTACGCTTAAGCGAAAGCTCAAGTGGATTAAGGCTTGCGTTTAAGTTGGTCATGTCTTGGGTGCTGCCAGCATGAACCCAATCACCAGGAAGGGTAAGGTCATCACTCCCAACCCCTTGGTATGGACTCATGGCGCTATCTGTTTTGTAGGTAGCGATTTGGCGATAGTTAAGGTTTAGGTTGTATTGACCAGCTTTACCGACATTGATGTCAGCGCGGCCATTTTCCATACCTAAATTATCAGCTTCTATAGATGCCTGGTAACCACTTTTACCTGCGTATTTAAGGTCAGCATCTACTTTACCAGCAAACTCATCCTCTGCAGCAAATGCGTTAGCTGAGTGGATATCATTGCTGTCGTTGTAACCAACGCCAACACCGATAGAGCCGCTGTAACCTGTTTCAACTGCACAACGTTTACAGTCCCATTTTTCGAACTTTACTTTATCGGTATTCGCGTTTTGAATACCGTAGCCATCAGCTGCCATAGCAGCGCCGGGTAGAACAGCACCGGCACTAGCAAGAAGGGCGATGGTGACCAAATTTAGTTTGAATTTCATCTTCTCGTCTCCTTAGCGCTGGAACAGCTTGCCAGATGGATGGTTTGAACCATGGATCTGGTTATGGCAATTTAGACAGCTTCGACCACCTGTAAAGGCGTTACCGCCAACAGTCGATCCTTGATCTGTGTTACCAAACTGAGGCTGACCGCTATGAGGTGAGGCATGACACTGCTGACACAATTGCGGAGCACGAGTTTTTAGCATGCCTTCGTTCACGCTGCCATGAGGGTTGTGACAAGTAACACAGTTCTCAGTGACGGGTGCATGCTCCCACAATTTTGGGCCACGTTTCTCTGCGTGACATGAGTAACAGGTATCGTTAACGCTAGGTTTAACAAGATCTGAATCGCTCATTGTTCCATGTGGGTTATGACAATCGCTACATACCATTTGTGCCCATTTCATTGGGTGGCTAGAGCGCTTGTTCATGTCAGCTTTTTGCTTGGTATGACAGCTAGTACAGACTTCCATCTCAGTATTTTTAGATAACACTGGATCTTTGGCTGTGTGAACTGAGTGACAAGAAGCACAAGCGATATCGGCATTGTCATGGTGTCCGCCATTCCAATCCATACGCTTGTCATCTTTGTGACAGCTCATACATACACTGTTTTGCTTTTCAGCAGCTAGTGTAGAGTCTGGACCAAAGGCAATCATTGGCTCATTGCCGCCGCGGTTATGTTTACCCATTGGGCCATGACATGCTTCACATTGAAGGCCTGCCATTGGGCTCTTGCTTGAGTCAACAGAACCGTGAACACCATTGAAGATGTCCATGACTTTTTCTGATTTACGGTGACACATAAGGCAAGAATCAGCACCTTTAGGAGAATATTGTCCTTCGGCGAATTTCTTGTCTAGTGTGGCTTCAACTTCATCAGGGCTCATCTTGGCATCCCACTTTGACGCTACTGCTGTTTGAGCAAAGCCAAGTGAAAGTACCGCCGAGGCGACTATCGCAGGAAGTAAGGTTTTTAATTTCTTGGTGATCTTCATAATCGATTTCCTAAATTTGCACAGTTTTTGTGAAAGCGGGGGAGAGGACTCCCCCTATTTTCAACACTCTTAATGACTTAAGTCATTGAGAAGAGCTGCACAAATTACATCTTAACCGCAGTGTGATCCGCTGGAGTTGGTGCGTGGCAGTAGAAACATGTTTCTAGTTGAGCCGCGTCAGTCGCTTCACTGTAACTAACATTAACTTTTGCACCTTGGCCTTCAGCATGGACTTTGATGTTATCTAAACCATGGCAAGATGAGCATGTTGCAGTGATTGGCGTTGTATAATTGCCAGCGAGAGCGATTGCTCCTTTAGATTTAAACGCATCCAAGTTAAGATCGTTATGGCACTGAGTACAATCTTTGACTACACCTTCTTCGCTATGTCTAAAGTGAACTTTAGTTTCGAAAGCACCCTGTGCACCTGGGAAAGTACCCGTTTGATTGTGGCAAGATACGCAACCGTCAACGCCAACGACCATTTCACCTTCAGCATTTTCACGACCAAGCTGTTCGGTCATAACAAATCCGGTATGGTACTTGGTATGGCTGTTTAACGGCCAATCAGTGCTGTGGCAGCTTTCACAAGACTTGAAGTTCACTGAATCAGTGTGGCGTACGCTTGGAGCTTCACCTGATAGAGTACCGTGTGCTAATTCGGCTTTCATAGTGGTAACTTCAACACCGTCTGCACAATCAACCAATTCGGTACCTTCGTTACACATTTGAAGCCCGATAAAGCTAAATGCCGTATCTGCATCTGTACCTTCAGCACCAAAAGATAGTTCACCGGTATTTATGACAAGTGAGCCATCAACGATTTCAGCACCATTGAGTGCGCCATCTTTCACTAGATCGATACTAACTTTTTTCTTGATACCGTTTGCAAGGTCTGCGCTATAACCCATGACTGGGAAATTTGGGCCTACATTGGTGATGCTCTCGACACGCTTGATTTTAGGCAAAATGCTGTTGGCATCTATTGCTGCACCTGTTGCATCGGTGAATGTGATAGAAAGTTCAGCACTCTGGTCTTCAGCCACACCCGTTAAGGTTGCTGTCATACCAATTTGATCTATTACGGCTTTCTTTTGAGCAAAGCCTTCAGTGTGTAGCTCTTCAGTCCAGCTTGAGTTATGACATGCAATACAGTTGGAGTTATCAGCTTGCTGAGAGTGACCTTTACCTGCTTCAAAATCGATACCAGTGTGACAGCTAGTACAAGTTTCCATTGTTGGAATACGTGACCAGTTGCCCCATTCAGCTAGCTCACCGCTATCAGCTTCTGGCTCAACGTGACAAGATTTACAGTTATTCTGAATAAGTGCTTCAGCTGCTTCACCGGTATATTCTTTACCGTACTTGTCTTCGAATGTTTTCGCTGTGTTATGAATATTGTGGATTAAGTGGTTCCACTGAGATTCAGTCGACATTGAACTGCTGTGACAAGTTGCACAGGTTCCTTGTGTGTAGTAGCTGCTATGGCGAGTGGTGAGTGGCTCACCTTCAGCATGACAGTTAGTACAAGTTTCATGAGACACGATGTCTTTAGTGTACTTGGCTTCATAGCCTTGGCCGTCAAAGTCTGCAACGATTTCACGGCGCGGAACAGTTGTTGCTCCATCAGCAAGTGTTGAACCTTTACCACCAGCGTATACGTTAAAACGCTGAGTCATGTCCGCATTGTATTCATCAAGTTCAAGCGAAAATGTGTATGAACCGTCTTTATTATCTGTGTAGCTTTCAACGCCAGAAGCGCGAGCTGTGCGGGTCCACTGTGCACTGTTACCTGCACCTGTTGCGCCTTGAGGAGTTAGCTGTGCGGCAACAACACCTAGGTCTTGTAAACCAATAACTGGAAGATCTTCTTCGTTAGTGGCAAACACTTTAATTGTTGGTTGGCCATCAGTGTAGGTTACGTCAGTAACTTTAAGATTCAGCGTATTGATGTATTCAGCTGCTGGACCACCAGGGTTGCCTGGGTTGCCGTCAGTACCATCATCGCCACCACAGCCGGTTAAGGCCATTGATACAGCGCCTGCTGCTAACAGCAGCGCAATTTTAGATTTTTTTACGTTCATCATTTTTTCCCTGCATAGGTTTGGCATTGTCTTAAACGTGTGGCCCGATTCAGTAGACCGACTGTAATTTTTTAATAGCCGCTTAAGTCAATGCTGGAAATAAGATTCCCCAATGAAAGGCTAACGTAATGTAGGGCTAAAATCAGCAGCCTAGGTGCTAATGTGTGATGCGGATCTTTCTATTTCTAAAGAGGTATTAGGTGGGGCGGTTAAACGACGTTTCTGAAGCTTAAAATAACGTTAAATGTACAAAATATGTAAGAAAATTTGTATTCGTGAGTTGGAAATAATTCTCAATAAAAAAGGGAGGCAACGCCTCCCTTTTTAGTTACACACAATCTTGATTAGTTGCCGTGTAGCTCTTTGATTTGTCCTGGTGAGTGACAAGTCGCACAAGCTTCTTTCGCTCTATTGCGCACATCTGCCGCATCAGTACCGTCTAAGATACCACCGTTAGTAACAATGTGAGATTTACCCGCATCACTTAGGTACTTTTGATGACAGCTTAAACAAGTTCCTGCATCTGAAGATACAAATATTGTTGCAGATTTTGCTTCCGATGGGTTAGACGGGTATGTCCATACTCTATCAGTAGCTCGACCTAAAGTAATACCATCATCAGTGTGGCAAGTCGCACAATCAGTCTTTAAGACTGTGCCAGATTGAACACCAGAATACTTCAAGTAATGACCGTCAGCGTGATGTGCTTTATAAGCGAAGCTAGTTGGCTTAGTACCAACAACTTCACCAGCATCATTTGTAACGTCTTTAAGTGATTTATCTGAGGTATGACATGCTTGGCAATTAACACCGTTAGAATCGTGATAGAACTCTGCACCATGACAGCTATCGCATTTAGCGTCTTCTACAATGGCACGACGTGCAACTGCAGGCTCTTCTGACTGGCCATTGTTCCAAATAAAGCGCATAGGCTCATCTTGAATGTAGGCAGCTTTTGCATTGCTGGCAATCGAACCCTCATCATCGTAGCAAGACATTGCTTCAACAACTGGTCGACCATAGCCGCCTTTCTTAAAGCATGTTTTCACTACTGGTAGCAGCTCAAAGCTTTTACCGTTAATGTCAGTCGGCAACACGATATTTTGGCTAGTAACGTTGAATGTCTTGCTAGCTGAATCATATGTCGCTTGTGACGTATCATATAAGCTAATACGACGTTCTGAGTACTTACTGCCTGTAGTATAAGCTGGGTAATCAGCATCGATATCCCAAGAGATCACGATGTATGGGTTTGAATAACCTTTTTGGTAAATGAACTCTTTAGCAATTGGGCTACCAGCTTCATCAAGTAGTTGAACGTCAAAGCTTAGGCCTTGGCCCGCAGGTTTGATATTGCTGAATGTGGCTGAATATTCTTTGCTTAGGTTATAAGCTTTAGTTGCATCATCGTGAGCTTCAGCACCGCTTCGTGCATATCCATCTTCGACGTGGCAAGACATGCAATTTTCATTGCTTGGGTCATGATATGCTTTTGGCATAGTAGTATGACACGCTATACATGCAGTATTACTTTGGTTAGAAAGGAATAGATCTGAATTCGCTGGTGCATCATCGCCTGTAACGTGACAAGCAGAACAATCTGCAGCCGGCTTTTGTGGATACATTACTTTTCCATAGTTATGTACGCCACCACCATAGCCAATAACTTTATATGGTGCAGGAATATTACCATTCTCATCTGCGCCTGGAGCATCTGGAGCATAAGTTGTGCGGGCATCACCCTTATGAATAGCATGGATCATATAAGTAAAGTCAACGCTGTTCCCACTTTCTGGGTCACCAGATGTTGATGTATGGCAAGATGCACAATTTTCTAGATCGATACGACGGCCGCCATGGAACTCTAAACTTTCAGGCTGATGACAGGTGTAGCATGTTTCGATAGCTACAACGTCACGTGTTTGGATTCCGTCAGTCATACCTGTAGATGGCTGCCAATCAAAGTGTCCATTGGCGGCAAAACCTGGAAGTTCTAATTCAAGCGTTGCGCGTTGCGTATTTTCTGCGTTGTAAGCTACTGTTACTGGTTCAGTTACTTCCGCAATGTTTTGTTGGAAAGTATACGTATAACTACCATCACCGTTGTCTACAAAACAAGTATCACAGCTAGATGCTTTTTCTACATCAGCTTGGAATTGGTTAGAAGGATTGATATCGGACTCACCTTCAGGTACCCAGTCCGGATTTGGTGTTTTCTCTGCATTTATGTAAGCTTGCCATTGAAACCCACGATTAAACTCTACAGCATCGTCACCTTCACCAAACATACGAGTTTCTTGAGCTAGCTGGGCAATACCAAAGCGTAAATCATGCTCCTTTGTTAAACCAAGAACAGCGACACCGTTGTCATTTTGAAGCTTAAAATTAACTGTTACTGTTCCTGCATCGACGGTAGCGTCTGTGAAGATAGCATTTACGCTTTTAGCTGTGTCGATATTTACGCCGACAACACCATTCTCACCATCTTCGCCATTTTTGCCATCGTCACCACTACAACCGGAAACTGCTAACGAAAGCACCCCTGCTGTAAGTAGCGCTTTTGAAGTCGCGCTTAAGTTGAAAAATTTCATCATTTTTGTCCCTGCAATAGTTTTTAATCATCACCAAAAAGGGATTCAATTTGAGAACAAATCTCATTTACCCTTATTTAGTGTGTGGAATTTTATTTCCATCTCTAAGGCTAACTAACAGCGTAATTTTTAGCAGGTGTTTTAGATGCTTTATGTGATTAAGGTCAGACTATTTCTTTAGAGGTAGAGAGAAAAGTGTGTTTTTAGGACTATTTTAACGATCACTTAAGATTCCATTTTAAAATTCGCCTGAAATGTGGGTTATTTGTTGCGATAGTGCAGCGTTACTGTTCTTTGGTAAGCGACTGTGTTGACGGCGTTAATTAGTTTTAAATCTTTAGCGCGTTTGTCGATTGGTTTCATTTTTATTTAAAACGAAAAAAGCGAGAAGATAAACTTCTCGCTTAGGCGTTTAAACACTAAATGATGACTAAAAGGTAGTAGTCATAATCGACAAAGCCGACTATTAAACCACTTATTTTAGTTTATGGTTTTCTGCTACTTTGTCTGCATTGTGACAGGTTAGACAAGTCTCGTTGGCCATTTGTGCGTCTTCATAGGTACCAGCGACGATGCCGCCCATGTTTTCAATGTGAGATTTAGCTGATTCAACTTGTGGGCTGTCTTGATAGCTCTCTGATACGTGACAAGATGCACAAACACCAGCTTGTGGGCTTGAGAATGTTTCATCTTTACGGTTCCAGCGCATTGGCGTCGAACGTGCATTTTCTAAGCTGTAGTTTGCATCATCGTGACACGCTGTACAGGTCTTAGTATCAACTAAAGCCTGAACGTCTTCGCGACCGTGTGCTTTGCCAAATGTACCGTGAACTCGGACAATCATGCTGTTGTAATCACCGGCTTCATGACACTGGGCACAGGTATGAAGATCGGCATTACGATAGTGGAATCCACTTGAACGAACAACCATGTCATTATTGTGGCAACTTGCACAATTTTCATAGTTAACTGCGCTCGCACGTTCAGCACCAGCAGTACCGTCTAACTTCAAGAACTCAGTTTTGGCCGCGTTTGCACTCAAAATACCTGAACATTCTCCTTCAGAGAGCTCAAGCAGAGTCGATGTTTTATTGGTGAAACAAGCGCTGAAACTTGCTGATAAGGCAAGGTCGGCACCATTATCAATCGCTTCTGCTAATGCAGGTAACGTGTAGCTAGATCCCGTAGCATCAACTACAACACCAAAGCTTCCATCTGCATTCGCTGTTACTTCTGCGCTAGGGCGTGATGCAAGGAAAGCATCTGGTGCAGCAGAATCAATGGCGTTGGCATAAATAGATACTTGAGAAACATGTGCGCTGGTAACTGCTTGTTCGCCTAACATTAGGTTAACGGTAAAGCTCAGTTCACTGACATCTGAATTCCAAACGATATTGCTGTATTGAGTCTCGATAAGTTTGCCGGCTTCAATCGCTGACTCACGGCTATCTTTTTCGTGACCAGCAAAGTGACGGAAAGCACCACCGCGGGTATTACCATCATTTGAAGTGTGACAAGCTACACAACCAACATATGAAACACCAGTCTCATCTGTAGTCGTTCGGCCGCCGTAGTGGTAATCACCATGGCATGACTGACAGCTATCTGCATCCATATCTTTAAACCAGTCAAGCGCATGAACAGTTACGTCTTCTGGTAATGTCTCTTCAGTTTCAGTGTACTGGACGTGACAACTTTCACAGCTTGCAGTCACAGCCGGGTAATTAAGCGGTTTTAACGGGTTACCTTCTTCATCGACTTGCGCTGCACGGTCATATTTATAACCAAATACAGGGTTCTTTTCAGCATTGGCGATAACGGCGTCAAACTTACCAACTGAGCGGCGGTCACCTTCAGTTGCACCAGTATGAATGGCGTGGGCAAGGCCTTTGATTGAACCATCAATGGTAAAGTTGATTTCATTACCTTCATCATCAGTACCTGTTCCAGCGTATTGAGTGTAATCGGTATGACAGAAAAGACAGCCGTCAGCGGTGTTACCGTAGTTCCCGTGACGAATGTGTTCTTCGCCGACGTGACAACTGGTACATGTTTGACTTTCTAATACTGATTTTGGTGAGCTAACAGGGCGCTCTGTTGCTGGCTCCCAGTAATAAGCTTCGACATTTTTAACTTTGTTAGCGCCAGCGCCATAAGTCATTAAGTAAATGCCTTGAACCTGCGCAGAATCATATCCGTAATCTAAGCTCTTAGTGTCAATGACATCAGGTGCTGTAATACGGTATTTACCGCTGCCAAGATATTCTAAACACTGCTGACCTTCAGGACAGTTACGGTTTGGACGCCAGTTATCAGTACCTGTGACTAGGTCATCATTCTGTTTATTTCGGTAAGATAACCAAATTTCACGTTCGCCATCGCCACGAGAATCAACCGTTGTGCTATTACCCTCTGAGTCGATAATATCATAAGGCAAGAAAGCTTCTGCTTTCGTTCCCATTCGGCCAAAGCTAAGGCGTAGAGGGTCGGTTAAATCTTCAAGACCAGTCACGGCGACGCCGTTTAGGTTAGTTAGGTTAAATTCTACAGTTAGCGTGCCACTTGCATCGTCGTAACTTGCTAGGTCAACTTCAGTTTTGACTGCAGTAACACTGTCAATATGTACTGCAATTTCACCATTATTGCCATCTTCGCCATCTTTACCATCACTGCCACAGCCAGCGAGCACGAAAGAAAGTGCGCCAATGCCGATTGCTGATTTTACAGCGGTAGCGAGTTTATATTTATTTATCATCATTTTATTCCCTGCATAGTTTTTATCTGCTGTGAGGTTTTTACCTCTTACAGCGTGAGGAGCTTCCTCAACACGATCTTACCCAAAAGAGGTAGTAGGCAATAAAATAGATAGAGTAAGTGTGAGTTATACCCACCACCTTACTCTTAGATGTTAACTAGATATTAAAGTCATTGTTTATAAAGAGTTAGGAGTCTAAGGAGTATGCATTTAATACTCAGTTAAGCTTGGCGGTAGAAAGCTTAAACTTACCTGAAAGTATTGGTTGATTTCGAGAGTAACTTTGATTTACGTCAATTTTTTGAGATGAATGAATAACAAGGCTGTTAACCAGTTCATCACATATGAGCTCTAGGTGTGTGAATGGTGTGGCTGGTATGAGGTTTTGTTGTTGCGTGGGTGTGATGCAGCTGTCTGTTGTGGTTGTGCTAGATGGATGATTGCTCTAATGATTGAGGGCTGTTGAGCTTTCAACATTGTTTTTGCCGCAGTTTATTGGCTATTTTAACAAGGCGGAGGCTATGTCGTTTAGTCATTCTTCACAAATAACCTACAACACAGTCAAAATAACCAAGAAGCGCGGCCCTTCGGGTTCGTTTCAATGTTTTCATTACTGCGTTACGAGCTTTCGC
>NZ_JBFRMK010000023.1:8104-18728 GCF_041470405.1 Shewanella sp. 10N.286.45.A1 | reverse complement strand
GTTATTCTATATCCAAATCCCATAGCGAAGCATACAGCGTTTTGAAACCCGCACTACGTGAGCCCCTCAGTCTTTCCACTTCTGCTTTGCATTGGCTTAAAAGGGAATAACCATTTCTTTACCAATGCGCTTTGAATTGAAAAGACTGAGGGGCTCTGAACGGGTCAAATACTTAATGCAATTGGTATTATTATGAATAAATGTTAATTTGCCATTCAGCATGGCTTCAGTATCCACAGGTTAGATTAATACCAAATCTGATTAGAATTACCTCTTCTATACCAAAGAGGCAATCAGATTTGATATAGGTCTACAGCCATTAAAAGGGATAGCTATGAACCGGATATTACGAACGTTTTTTATTTTTTTATTGCTTCTTTCGACTCGTTCAGCCTTCGCACAAACCGTGCCTCTCGAACACGATATCAATACCTCAAAAGGTAGCTATAACGCTAAACTGGCATTTTCCAATGACCTAGATGGCCTTACCGCTATCGAATCAATACAGTACCAACAACCAAGGCAAACTAGCGCAGACTTAAATGCACTGTACGCCAACTCTGCAAACGCACAGCAAGAGCTGGCCAATTTACTGAATCACATTACCGAGCAAACTCAAACCCAATCGATTCTGGCGGATATAAAAAGCCGCGAAAGAGCTGAAGCGAAAGTGAGAAATAAACTCGATGGTGATGCCAGCCAACTGACTGATCTGGTTAGAGCCAGTATTGTTAGTAACGATATTCAAAACCTGATGCAAGCATTCGCACTGGTTAAAACCGATAGCCAAATTATTCAAGTTAAGAACCGCTTTGCCGAGCCCAAAGAGTCCGGTTATCGCGATCTTAACCTGCTGGTTAGGTTGCCTCAGTCACAGATGATTGCCGAGATCCAATTACACTTGGCTGATATCGCTGAGATTAAAAGCGGTGATGAGCATGAGGTTTACCAGCAAGTGCAGCAGATCCAAGCTAATTCCGCAGATCAATTACGACAACTTGATGATTTAGAAGCGGCAAAAATAGTCCAGCTACGCCAGCAGTCACACAAGCTTTACCACAAAGCATGGCTTAGGTATAAGCGCCTAGATCAAGCCAATATCCTAGCCGCTGCCTAAAACCTCTTATGCGGGGCCAAAAATACGCCCCGCAACTGACATCTCTTTTTGTGACTTGCCTGATAAACGTCTATACTCCCGCCCAATAGTCTTCACACGCGAAAAAATATGAACGATATCATTGAGCAACTACAAGAGATGAGCGAAACGGTTCCGGTACCGTTAGAACTCGCAACCTTTGAACAAATTGTTGAAGTAGAGGAAGAGATCCTAATCCCGCTACCTTTGGCTTTGAAAGAGTACTTGATGGAAGCCAGTGATGTTATCGTCGGCAGCTTAGAGCCTGTCACTGCCAGCGATCCGCATTCCCATACTTTTTTGCCAGAAGTCGCAGCTTACGCATGGTCCATTGGTTTACCGCGTGAATTTGTCCCTATCTGCCAACGTGGCGATGCTTTTTTCTTTATCAGCCAAGAGGGCGAAGTGAAGTTGTGGCAAGACGATGAGATAGAAGAGGACAGCTGGGAAACATTCTGGGAATGGGCTGAAAATGTTTGGATGCGTAGCTAAGTTAGCTAAAGTGCTACAAATTAAATAAAGGAAACACCATGTCTAAAGTTCTTGGCCTAAACGCCATTGAAATGCAGTACCTACGTCACTCACTTGCGCTAACCACCGCCCAAGTTGCCGAGATAGGCAAAGTCACAGAAGCCGATGTCATTGCATGGGAAGCGGGCGAAAAGCCAGCGCATATGCCTGTACAAAAAAAGCTGATTGAAATTGATGAAGCGATCGAAATGCAGGTACTGAATACTTGCGACGGTATTGAAGAACTATTTACTAAAGAACCTAAGCGTACACTGAGCTTTGTGGTTTACCCAACGCAAGCTCTATATGCCCAATATAACCCCGAGTTTCTTGGGACTCTGCCACTTGCAGAGCTATACAACACTTCAGCTTGGCGTATTAAGAAAGAGTGTAAATTGATGCTTGAAGTGGAAGTGGTTCTCGTCCCGCTTAGTTTTGAGTCTTACAAAGCATTCCGCGACAAAGATGGCCTAAAAGAGAGCCGTGAGAATCGTGCTAAATGGGCTGCAGCTCAGCTATAAAGTTACACCTAGCTTTTATCGTTTATATACAAAGACGGAAAATAAAGGACGATTTTACAGCACTTTTATATAGAACCGTTTTTCATAAAAAAGCATCTATTCGGATGCTTTTTTTGTATTAGACTCGGTGCCTTGCCCTACTCTGCTGCGCCCGCCAGCTCTTTTTCAAGAGCCGTGACCATGGCTGTTCGGGCCGTGATCCTGTCTCGATAGGCAGCTAACTTAGGCGGTATATCCTGCTCAAATCGTGTCGCCCATAACAAGGTGTGGCCTAAAAGAATATCTGCGACACTGAGCTCATCACCAAGTAAGAACTCGCTATCAGGTAGCCAAAGCTCTGCAATCGCAGCGGCTTTATCAAACTCCCATTTTGCTACCGCAAACATAGCCTCAAGCCTTAACTCCTCAGGTATAGCAAACTTGTGCTTACCAATAGTCCATAAAGGCTGCTCTAGCTCACAAGTAATAAAACTAACCCATTTATGATGCAACGCTGATGCATCTGAACCAGCTTTGGGTAGTAAGCGGCCTTCACCATATTTTTCAGCCAAAAATACTGCAATAGCGGCAGACTCAGTAATAACATTTCCATTATCGATTAACGCAGGCACTTTTCCACAAGGGTTAATGGCCAAAAAATCGGGATGACGGCTGTCACCTTTGGAAAAGTTAATGAACTCATATTGCCACTCAAGCCCTAACTCTTCTAATGTCCAAGACACTCTCAGTGAACGGCTACGTGGCACTCCATATAAAGTAATCATCTTGCGCTTCCTCTGCAGTAAAACCATTAAACTACTCCGTTAAGACGAAAATGGAAACTAACAATTAGTCCTAAAATAATTAAATAGCTTTAAATTAGATTCGAATTTGCTTAAGTTTATAAAAGACAATTAAAAGTAATCAGTTGAGTCACTTTGACCCGCTAGGCTGAGTCAATAAATCTTGGATTGGACAACAATCACTGAAAGGAAACTGTATGCAGCAGAGCAGGGAAACCAGTATCAAGAAGGCGGAATTTGTTAGTAACCTTGGACAATACTGGTTAACACCATTTAGCATTTTATTAGCGCTATCGATTGTCGGTCTACCGTTACTGTTGCTATGGCTACCCATAGGCCATATTTTTACTAAGCGTTATATCGCCAACATGAGCACCGAGTTAACCGACAAAAAGCTTATTGTCCGCAAAGGGGTTTTTACTCGCACCGAAAATACTGTACCGCTGGATAAAATCACTGATATGGCACTCATCCAAGGGCCACTGATGCGGATGTTTAAACTCCACAAACTGACCATAGAAACAGCGGGTCAATCAGGAACTGGGGCACTGCTTAATTTAACCGGAATTGTCGATGCAGCCGATTTTAGAAGTCAGGTCTTGGCGCAGAAAGAGAAACTCAGCCAACTTGAAACCAGTCCAGTACAAGATGAAAATAATGACACTAGTGTCGTGAGCCTTTTACAAGAGATCTCTGATACCCTCAAACGCATCGAAGCTAACAGTAAAAGTTAATCTTTGACGTAGCACTTCCCTTAATCAATAAGACAGAATTAAAACCATGAGCAACAGTAATACTCAGTCACTAGCCAAACCCTCTTTTCACTTAGGTGCACTATTAGGGGCTATGGGGCCGGGGATATTAATGGCGGCCGCCGCCATTGGCGCCTCTCACCTTGTCGCATCGACTCGCGCCGGAGCTGAATTTGGCTGGCAATTGGCTTGGGTCATTCTGGCGGTCAATATACTGAAATATCCCTTCTTTGCTGCCGGCGCTCGCTATACCGCCGCGACAGGTGAAAGCCTGCTTGAAGGTTATTTAAAGCAAGGGCGAAAGTATTTACTGCTGTTTACCTGTCTTAATGTGATTGCCGCCATTGCCAGCACTGCCGGCGTGGCGATGTTAACTGCAGCGATGTTGACCCAATTTGTGCCGCTATCGATAGATCTATTGGCACTACTGGTACTGCTATCAAGTTTAACCATCCTTATTTTTGGCCACTACGCACTCCTCGATAAGATGACTAAAGTCATCATGCTGGCATTAACTTTAACCACATTAATCGCGGTTGCTTTAGCGTTTAACGCTCCGTCAATCGTGCAACCAGGCTTTGTATCGACCTCGCCATGGCAATGGGCCTACATAGGCTTTTTAGTTGCTATGATGGGCTGGATGCCTGCCCCTATTGAAGTTAGCGCTTGGAATTCACTTTGGTTAATTGAAAAGAAGAAAAGCCAACAAATCAGTAAACAGCAAGCCATCCTCGACTTTAATTTTGGTTATATCGTCACCGCCCTGCTTGCCGTTGTATTCCTAGCATTAGGTACACTTGTCATGCATGGTAGCGGCGAGACATTTTCAGCATCTGGGGTGCAGTTTTCTCAACAATTGATCAGTCTCTATAGCAAAGTCATGGGCAGCGAAAGCCGCTACTTAATAGGAATGGTGGCTTTTTTATGTATTTTTAGCACCACAGTGACCGTCATTGATGGTTATAGCCGTACGCTGAACATGGGTTGGCAGTTATTAAAGGGTGGCCGATACAGCGAAAAGAGACTCAACATAGTGATGTGTTTAATGAGTCTGTGTGGGCTGGCTATTATCTTATTTTTCAAAGGAGCACTGCTTCCACTGCTTGAGTTTGTTATGATCCTCGCCTTTATGACTACAGTGATTTTTGCTTGGCTTAACTATAAGTTGATGATCAGCACAGCAATTCCACTTGAAGATCGCTATGGTGCAAAAATGAGAGTACTCTCTCTGGTCGGTTTAACTTACTTAGTAAGTTTTGCTGTTCTATTCATCTATTGGATGCTGACTAAATAACGGAACGCCACACTCCTAATGCATTTTCTAACTAAAACTCTGTTCAGCATTTTAGTGCTAACCTTGTTGCTATGGGCAGCGAACAAAGCCAGTGCGAACCTGATAGCTAACAGTGATATCGCCAGCCAACTGCCTACCATCATCGCCCAGAATGAACGCCCTTTTAACGGCATCATTATGGTTAAGCGTGATGATGAACCGCTATTTACCTATATTTCTGGTGATGATGTAAAACTGCAATCAAGCTTCATTATCGCCTCGCTGTCCAAACAAGTGACTGCTACGTTAGTGCTTAAAGCTGTCGATGACGGTAAATTAGAATTAACAAGTTCAGCCAATCGCTATTTGCCCATATCTCAAAGCAAAGATGCAACTATTCCTGATAGTGTCACCATCTCACAGCTGCTCAGTAATACGTCAGGGCTTATCGCTCCAGGTAAGCCACCACTATTTGAACCTGGTAGCCAGTTTAAATACTCAAACTACGGTTACACACTGCTTGGCGAAATACTTGAGAATGTTTACCAGCAGCCAATCACAACGCAGATAAATGCGCTGAATGAGCAAGCGGCTTTAGGTGGTCTCACGGCTCAATTGGGCAAGACATCGACGATTAGAAAACATTACTCACAACTATTGCTTGGCAGAGCTGAAACGATACATAAGCAAGATGGCAATACATTTTCGAGTTATCAAGATGCTGATGTTAAAATTACGCCGCAATTGCTCCCTGCTGGCGGCATAATGGCTTCTGCAGATGCATATAGTCATTTTCAATATGCACTCTTTTCAGGAAAGTTGATCAGCGAAAAAAGTTTAAAGGCAATGACCACCAGCCACAGCATACGCACTCATCGCTGGGGACAAGTCGGATATGGTTATGGTACTCAACTAGACGAATACAAAGGTATTACCGAGTATAGCCATAGCGGGTATCTTCCTGGGTATGTCAGCCTAGCGCTTTACTATCCTCAGTCGAACGTTAATGTCGTTGTGTTGGAAAATACGTCATGGGATCTACACGATACTCAGCGCACATTTGGCTTACACGACAAGCTACGTGAAAGTATTCGCAATAAGCTGGTGTTACTGGAAGACAGACCCGTCGCCAAGTTATACCAAGCAGGTAAACAAGCCCTTACCACAACTCTAATTGCAGCAAAGTAAACCCACGATATTTCTGCTATAATACGCCGCGATGACTACGCAGCCGCGTGGTCAAATAGATTGAAGAAAGCACATATATGATTAACAACGATATTTTACGTAAAGTTCGCTACATTCTTGACTTAAGCAATGCAAAAATGATCCGCATTTTTGCCAAGGCTAAGCATGAAGTTACTCAAGAACAGATGATAGACATATTGAAAAAAGAGTCTGAAGAGGGCTACCAGCCTTGTAACGACAAAACCATGTGTATGTTCCTTGACGGCTTCGTGATCTACAAGCGCGGACTCAAGCCTGGTGCAGAAGTACCAGAGCCTCTTTCACAGCTAACCAACAACCTTATTTTCAAAAAATTAAGAGTTGCTTTTGAGCTACGTGAAGACGATATTCTTGAAGCATTGACCCTCGCCGAATTTAACATGTCTAAATCGGAACTGGGCGCTTTATTTAGAAAGCCAGGTCACAAGCATTACAAGCCTTGTGGTGATCAAGTTCTACGTAACTTCTTGATGGGACTTTCGCTTAAGCATCGTCCAAAGTAAGCATTCGCTTATATTTAGTTTCGAACGTAAAAAAGCACAGCAATCGCTGTGCTTTTTTATGTCCGAAACCCCACAGCGTTTAAAACAAGCTAGCCATTAAAAAAATCAATTTATCCGCCTACAAAATACAATAATGATCACACTTTGTGTTAGTCTTCGGTGATTAATGTCACAGCTCCCCACAACACTAACAAAAACAGAGAAAAGGTTTCTAATGGACGATAATAAACGCCCGCTGTATCTTCCTTTTGCCGGTCCTGCCATTCTTGAAGCACCGTTGATTAACAAAGGCAGTGCTTTTACCGATGAAGAACGTATCTTTTTCAATCTTGAAGGCCTGTTGCCCCATGTCATTGAAACCATCGAAGAGCAAGCATCACGTGCTTATGACCAATATAAGAATTTTACCAATGATCTAGATAAGCATATCTATCTTAGAAACATTCAAGATACCAATGAAACGCTCTACTACCGTTTAGTGCAAAACCATATTACTGAAATGATGCCAATCATCTATACCCCAACAGTGGGTATGGCTTGTGAGCGTTTCTCAAAAGATTACCGTCGCAACCGTGGCTTGTTCATCTCATACCCGAATAAAGACCGCATCGATGATATTCTTAATAACTCTACTCGCCAGAAAGTTAAAATCATCGTAGTAACCGACGGTGAACGTATTCTTGGTCTTGGCGATCAAGGTATTGGTGGTATGGGGATCCCAATTGGTAAGCTTTCTCTTTACACCAGCTGTGGTGGTATTAGTCCCGCATATACCCTGCCCATTACTCTCGATGTCGGTACCGACAACCCACATCTACTCGAAGACCCTATGTATATGGGCTGGCGTAATCCACGTATTGGCGGTGAAGAGTACACTGAATTTGTTGAAGCCTTTATGCAAGCGGTTCATCGCCGCTGGCCTGATGCCCTTATTCAGTTTGAAGACTTCGCCCAAAAAAATGCCATGCCATTATTGGAACGTTATAAAGACCAATATTGCTGCTTTAATGATGATATCCAAGGTACAGCAGCGGTCACTGTAGGCTCGCTTTTGGCCGCATGTAAGGCTGCAGAGACTCAGCTCAGCGAACAACGTATTACCTTTTTAGGCGCTGGCTCAGCTGGTTGCGGTATTGCTGAAGCTATCGTGGCACAAATGGTGTCAGAAGGGATAACTGAAACTCAAGCGCGTAAGCAAGTGTTTATGGTTGACCGCTGGGGTATGTTGCAATCGAATATGCCAAACCTACTGCCGTTCCAGCAGAAATTAGCGCAAGATTGTGACGACATAACAAATTGGGACAATTTCAGCGAAAATATCTCTCTACTGGATGTGGTTAACAATGCTAAGCCAACAGTATTAATTGGCGTATCAGGTGCACCAGGTTTATTTAGTGAAGAGATAATTAAAGCGATGCACAGCCATTGTGAACGCCCGATTGTATTCCCACTATCAAATCCGACAAGCCGCGTAGAAGCGACGCCAAAAGATATTCTACACTGGACTAAAGGCCAAGCGCTGGTAGCAACAGGTAGCCCGTTTGAGCCAGTCGTGGTTGACGATGTGACTTACGAGATCGCCCAGTGCAACAATAGCTATATTTTCCCAGGCATAGGTCTTGGAGTCCTAGCTGCTGGTGCAGAGCGAGTCAGTGACGCTATGTTGATGGCATCAAGTCGTGCATTAGCTGAATGCTCGCCGTTATCTATCGACGGTGAAGGTTCACTGCTGCCGCAACTTGAAGATATTCATAAAGTGAGTAAACATATCGCCTTTGCCGTCGCTAAAGTGGCTATCGATGAAGGACATGCTCTGCCAACTAGCGATGAGTTATTGACTCAAGCTATTGAAGATAACTTCTGGACAGCAGAATATCGCCGTTACAAGCGAACTTCATTCTAAGTCGTAACCTATAAGCTAAAAATACAAGAAAAGCAGCCTTACCAGGCTGCTTTTTTACTAATGCATAGCAATTATAGCTAATAAAGTGCACCAGCTATATGGCTCGCCCCCCATAAGCTGCCACCCTCATCGCTATTTACACAAATGGATTTAACTGGGCACATTTAAGCCGCCGGATTGTAGGTCTTTATAATCAACAGTATTAATTGGAGGCAACCTTATTGCACAAGCAATTGATAAATATCTATTTATATATATATAATTCTTGCGGCTTGAGTAAACTAATTACAGATAAAAAGGACTTACTATGTACAAAGGTTTAGCAATGGCATTTGCCATATTCATTTTAACGGGCTGTGTTTCTCCAATTCCGTTACACGAACAGACCCCCTCGCCAGAATATAAAAACGAGCAACCTATTCTAATTAGCGTGATCGATAACCGAAAAAAGGTTAAAGAAGGTAAACCAGAAACCTTTGTTGGTCGTGCACATGCAACGTTTGGGATCCCCGTTGACTGGAGTGTTGAGCAGATACTCGCAACGGATAAAGGTGACAAAGAGTTAACCTTAACTCAGTGGTTGCAAAAAAGAATTGTAAAAGGCCTAACTGAAAAAGGTTGGCAGGTGACTCCTGTCGATTTTAAAACCGTGCCTACTGAAACTATTGCGAGCTACACTCTCACAGAGCAAGAATCGCAACAGCTTTTAGTGCTCGACTTACAGGAATGGTTTTTTAGCATCAACTTGAACTGGGTATCTTCCTTTAATTTTGATACTCATGTTGATACCTATTTATTTGATAAAAACGCTGGCTTAACCTATCAGAAAAGCACTCAAGAAAGAGATGTGATCGAAGAGCAAGGAAGTGAGTCTCCACAAAACAACATTCTTCGCGCTTATCATGATCAGTTATTGCAGCTCCTTTCTGACCCTGCATTAAAGGCTCAAATTCAACAAAAGAGCCAAACTAAAGTTGCGGATACTTCAACAACGCTTTGAAGTAACTGAAAGTAAAGTAGCTACCGGCCTCATTTTCAGTCTAGTTAAGACGATGAGGCTGGTTATTCAGTAACAAGCATTAAATTCAATCTGCGATTGATAAACCACGAGTAATAAATAACAGAGACGTTTAATACTCGAGCCCTCCCAAGAAACTAATCAACCACTTACAAACAGATTCCCCCGAACCCTCCTACCAAGCTATATTGCCGCTGCTTCAGACGTTATACTTAGCAAACAAAAACGAGCTCAAGCTACTAAACAAAAGTGTGGAAACCTACTGCTGCTATGATTGAGATTGAATATTCAATTGGTGAAATGAAAACCTTAATGTTGGTAAACCCCGAGCATACATTTTTTCTCAGCACACAAAGCTGGATAAAAGCCAAAGAACTCAAAGCTGGCTCTAGGATATTGGCAAAAAGTGGCAGTATTGCCGAAATTACCAATATCAATGTGATTGAAGGGCAATACCAATGCCGCGACTTAATGGTCAGCCACAACCACCACTATTTCATATCCGCACAAAGTCAGTCACTTGGTGCGGTATATACCGATACGTTACCCAGTAACGAGCTTGAACGAGTGGCATACCAGTTAGCAGATAAACCTTCTCACTTTGCAGATGGCAAACCCACAGGAAACCACAGCGGTCCGTGGGCGGCAGCGAGATATATCGCAACTGAATCTAGTGAAGATGTCATAGCATGGGGACGAGCCAATGACTTGATGTGCGCCGAAGATGCGGCGGTGAACAATTTACGTTTAAAACTTGGCGATAACATTACATTGCACCAAGGTAATGTCGAGATTTCTCATGCCTACATAAGGAAGTACACCAAGAAAGGCCGGTTCGTGAATACTATGAGCCCCTGTCAGCATTGCCGAGAGAACTACGGCTGCGCATTAAATGATGGCTCATTAGGCGCCAGCGATATCATTAAGAGTCACAGAGACAGCCTGCCCTCGCTCCCTGATTAGGGGCTTTGGGTTCGTTTCAATTCTTTTATTCTTTTAT
>NZ_JBFRMK010000023.1:6482-7237 GCF_041470405.1 Shewanella sp. 10N.286.45.A1 | reverse complement strand
AAGATCAACAGCCCTAGTACTTTCTAACCCAGACAATAAAAAAGGGCTATGCTAGCGCATACCCCTTTATTTTTCTGTAATCGATTACAGCGAAATACACTCTGCTATAAGCACTTACTTACCTTCAATAACCGCTTTAATGCTATTGAGCATTGAACGGTCGGTACGCGACTTCTTAAGCTTTCGAACACTCTCTTTTAATGATGCATCTGATAGACGAGTGAAAATGCCGTTGTACTCTTTCTCTGCGATTTCGTCATCGGTGTCGGCCATCTCGGCAATGTCCTGAGCGACTCTACTCAACTGAAACCATGCATTGGCAATATAAAAACCGTGAAAATCTTCTTTTGGAAGCAACGCTTTTGCGCTAGCAGGTAATGCATCCCAACCACTATTGAATTTAAGATCGGTATCTTCAATTAATTCATTACAAAGATTAGCGTAAGCTTCCAGTAAATTTTCTGGGATCTGATCCATCGGCATAACGGTATTACATACATTTAAAGCCACCAGTTCTGCACGAGCACGGTAATCTGCATTAATTTCTGTCATGTTTAGCTCTCAATTACAATTTATCGACGCCCAGAGTCATCTGGACGCTCATTTAACACTACAAGTGAGCAGGTGTTATACAGATCTGTTCACTGAAAAGCAAAACGGATCATTTTTAGGATAAACACTCATGCGTTCGCTACAAAAGCTCTTCTTGAACCGTTACAAGTTAGCTAAACTCAAACTAAATTAGAGCTAAATTA
>NZ_JBFRMK010000023.1:0-5676 GCF_041470405.1 Shewanella sp. 10N.286.45.A1 | reverse complement strand
ATTAGAGCTAAATTAGAGCAGGCATCCTGCTTTTTCGGGTGAAGATTACAGCTCAGCTGCAAATACTGTTATTATTAGCGGTCAATGTCTAATGCTTGTAGATCTATGCCCAATTCAGAGCTTGTTCCTATAACCCAGTTACCGCCCGCAACACTACGTCAACTGGCTGAGCAAATAAAAATTTGGGGGCAAGCGCTTGGTTTTGCGCAAATTGGCATTTGCGACACAGATCTCACCGCTGAGGAGCCTAAGTTGCAGCAGTGGTTAGATAATAATTATCACGGTGAGATGAGTTACATGGCTAACCACGGCATGATGCGTGCCAGACCTGAAGAGCTGCTTCCGGGAACGCAGCGCGTGATCTGCGCCAGAATGAATTATTTGCCTCCTAATGCCGGCTTTGCAACTAACTTAAAAGATCCTAATTTAGCGTATATTTCACGTTATGCGGGTGGGCGAGATTATCATAAGATGATCCGTAATCGCCTAAAGAAATTAGGTGATAAGATAGAAGCCGAATTAAAAGAATTAGGCTTTAGCCAACCTCATTCACGTCCTTTTGTTGACTCCGCTCCCGTGTTAGAGCGACCTCTAGCTGATAAAGCCGGGCTTGGTTGGACCGGAAAACACAGCTTATTACTTAATGCGGATGCCGGTAGTTGGTTTTTTTTAGGGGAGCTATTGATCGATCTCCCACTGCCTGTTGATGTGCCTGTCAAAGCAGATTGCAATACCTGTGTTGCCTGCATCAAATCTTGCCCTACCAATGCGATTGTCGAGCCTTATGTTGTCGATGGACGTCGCTGTATCTCTTACCTTACGATTGAACTTCAAGGCGCCATTCCTGTTGAGTTTCGCCAAGCAATTGGCAACCGTATCTATGGCTGTGATGACTGCCAACTGGTTTGCCCGGTTAATAGCCAAGCGCCTATCACTCATGAGGATGACTTTCATACCCGCGAGCCATTACTGCAACCCAAGTTGCTGTCTTTATTCGCATGGAGTGAAAAGGAGTTCTTGAAATTAACTGAAGGCAGTGCTATTCGCCGTATTGGTCACAAACGCTGGTTACGCAATATCGCTATAGCCCTTGGAAATGCCCCAACAAACACGTCGATTATTGCAGCGCTAGAGTCGAGAAAGCTCTCTGAGGAAGTGGACGAGGTGGTAATTGAACATATCGACTGGGCACTTGAACAACAACACGCTAAACAAGCCGAGCTTAGCCGTAAAACTCAGCGAGTGATCCGTACTGTAGAAAAGGGCTTGGCACGTGACGCCTAACCCATTTCAACCTTATTGTTAATCGACTTAGCAAAACGATTATTTAGGATTGAGTGTAAAGCCCACTTTTACTGTTACCTGCCAATGAGCAATCATTCCCTCTTCTAAATGCCCTCGAGTTTCGGTTACCTGAAACCACCTTAAATGCTGCAGTGATTCATTGGCGGCAGCGATAGCATTCTTAATCGCTTCATCAGAGCTAATAGGCGAAGAACCAGTAAGCTCAATAATCTTGTAAGTATGACTCATAACAAGCTCCAGCAGGGTAAACACAATTGTGTTTACCAGTATAGAACACCTGCCAGAGAGAGAAGGTTTTTGCAATCTAAGATAGCCTTGAGTTTAGCCATCCTACCAAAATGAAAAGGTAACCAATTCGGTTACCTTTTCGTTAGCATATATTCGACTTAGCCACTTAG
The DNA here is from genome assembly GCF_041470405.1 of Shewanella sp. 10N.286.45.A1. NCBI lineage: Bacteria > Pseudomonadati > Pseudomonadota > Gammaproteobacteria > Alteromonadales > Shewanellaceae > Shewanella > Shewanella sp. 10N.286.45.A1. The sequence continues at coordinate 3,973 of NZ_JBFRMK010000023.1, read as the reverse complement.
GCTAGCAACATCCGCCACCACATACCCGGCAAGCTAGTAAAACCGCTGGTATAGAACTGCAATTGGCCATCTTTAATCACCATCAATGTCGGTGTCACATTGACCGACCAATGATGAGATAGTTGCCCTTTCTCATCGTTAATCACTGCAAAGTCATACTGCTTGTGCTTCAAGTACTGGCTAAGCTTTTCGTCTACACCGGAGTTCATCGCCACAGTAACCACCGAGTATTGGCTTGCCATAATATCGACCGACGGACTAACAAAGCTGCATACAGGACACCATGTGCCCCAAAAATAAACCAATACAGGCTCTTGATAGCTCATAGCGAGAATATCAACGCTATTGCCATTGAGCGTCATAGCTTGTAAGTCTGGTAAATTGTCAGTTGGAATATCTCGACTACGCCACAGATCAATCGCAGCTGAGAACAAAGTGAAAACCACCAGCATCAGCATTAGCTGCTTTGCCCAGTTTAGCACTCTGGCTAGTATTGGTTTTGAAGGTGTTTTCTTATCCATCCTTTTGCTCCTCCAGCGCACTCAAAGCGGCTTTTCAAACGATTAAAATGGGACTCATCCCACAATAACTAATGCCTTCAATAACAGGGCTCTCACAAATGTCGCTGCTAGCGAATAAGCGCTTTAAGCAAACCATTACAATTGAACTGACGCTTGATTGATTGCATCCATCACTTGCTTTGATGTAAGGATGACCGGTAATTCAATCCCATCAGGCGCATTAGGTCCATAAACCACATTAAACGGCACCCCAAAGCGATTATGACTCTGCAAATAGCCAGTTATCGCTGCTGACGGTTTAGTCCAGTCACCAATGACTAGATCTATATCTGCTTGCTTTAAGCGGCTGTACACAGGATCTTGTAAGATGACACCGACTTTGTTGGCTTTACAGGTAATGCACCAATCAGCGGTCACATCGACAAACACCGTTTGTCCTTTAGCGACTTTGGCCTGAATGTCAGTTTGCTGCAATGGTGTCCATTCAAGATCGGTCGGTAGCGGGCTAGCCCATCTATCTGAAGTCGCAAATGCGGTTACAGCACTGAGTAGAATGCTAATACTTATGGTGGCGATAACAGCAGCAGAACCATGCACTTTCGCCATAAAGACAACAAACAGCAATATCAGTAGCCCAGCAACTATCCAGAGCGTGCTTGCCCCGACAAAATTGGCTAATAAACTGATGAGCCACAGGCTAGTAAGCAATAACATACCGGCGAAGATAACCTTGACGATATTCATCCAGCGTCCCGGTTTTGGAAGATAGCTTGCTAACTGAGGGGTAACAGCCACCAGCAACCATGGCAGCGCCATTCCAACTGCCAGAGCAGTAAATATCACAAATAGAGTTAGCGTATCAGCCCCTAGTGCAAAGGCCACAGCAGTACCTAAAAACGGCGCACTACAAGGCGTAGCTAATAATGTGGCAAACATGCCTTGTAAGAAGTGACCACGGGTGTCGTTGCCGCCGCTGGTCGCAAGCTTAGTTTGCAAGCTAGAAGGTAGGTTGATCTCAAACGCACCTAACATGTTTAACGCAAACACCGATGTCACTAACGCCATAAAGCCGATAAACCAAGGGTTCTGGAACTGTACGCCCCAGCCAATTGCTTGACCAGTCAGCTTTAGGCTCATAATGAAAGCCGCCAGTAACCAGAATGAAACCAAGATCCCTAATGCAGATGCTAAAAACTGCTGCCTTACTTGCGCTTTATTAAGTTCTGGCGCAGCCACAACCGCACTTAACTTCATCCCTAAAACAGGTAACACACAAGGCATAACGTTGAGAATTAACCCGCCGAGTAAAGCTATCAACATCATGGCCCATAGCGGCGAGCTGCTGCTCACAATATCGGCTGCAATCACAACAGAACGATATTCAATGGCGCTGTCAGCTTCAATGACTGTCACATTTAGGTTTTTACCGATAACATCAGTTTTACCTAACCAACTGCTACCATCAAACACAGCGTTAAGCTGCTTATTCCCCTGCTCATCTTTATTTGTCTCAATACGCTTAAGCTTAAAACTGACATCAGGCTCTCCATCAATAATCACTTGTGGATATTGCCAGTTGCCCTCATTAAGTAGCACTTGTAGTTGCTGCTTTGCATTATCCCAACCAAGGTTGATATCAGCCGACATTTTACGCTGTGGTACGCTAACTTTGGCCTTGTTGTAAGCAAACATCGCTCCAGGATCCGCAGTCATGGTTTTAAGGTCAATATCTAGATTGATGTCGTAATCCGTTAACACACAGATATTGGTGCAACTGGATAAAGTGAGTAGTCCTTTTAGCTTCAGCGGCTGGTTAATATCTTTAACCTTCACCAGCATAGGAAAAACTACATCATGCTTATAACCAAATGTCTGCAAGCCTAGCAGCGAAAAGGCTTCTGGTGCGGGCCAATCCCAACTGACATCGGCAAGATTACCTGATTTATCCCATTTTATACTGGGAGCAACGCCCCCCTCCCCTGGACTACGCCAGTAGGTTTTCCAGTCACCATCGAGTTTAACTTCTAACACTGCTGGTAATGTTTGATTGGCGGCATCGAGCTCGCCAGTTAGCATGAATTTAGCTGTTACTGGCGGATGATTTGGATTCTCAATCCAGCCAGTCGATTGGGAAAAAGCAGAGCTAGACAGTAGCAAGCTAAGCATAAGCAAAAAGTGTTTAATGATTTTCAATTTCGTCTCCGCAGCGACATATAACTTGGGGCTAAAAAGAGTTGAAGCCCTCGCATCCAGTCATTGTGCCGTCAGTGCATGTGTCAGAGGATTACCCATATTGGTAAACCAATTAAAGTAAAAGAATTCAAAAGCGCATATCAGCTCAATTTAACGATAAACATCATAGCTGTATATGCATAAGCGAGGTTATTCTTGAAAACGGCAAAAACACAGATGTATTCGCCTTGGCTTTGGCAATACTGGTAGGTCGAGAACCCGAGACAATTGGCGAAAAACGATCGGCAATAGCGGAATAAAAAACAGCAACAACAGTACAAGATTTAAATTGGGTTCGTCCATACAAACCCTGAGTGACTTTTCAGACAGTTCACACGACTGTATGCTTAACTCCTCTAAAGACTGAAGTTCAGTCTGAGTTTGTAAATTTAATTGCGGTATTTCTTTGCCAATAAGCTGATTGAAACTGCGCAATATTCCACTGTTTTGCATCAAACACAAAATCACCAGCATAGTAAAAACCATGACGATTAAGTTTCTAGTGTTCGCTGTTTTGCAAAAAAGGCGGATAATGTACTCCAAGTATGTCATTGATTAGCGGCATCAAGCAGCAATTAAAGGATAAGACCGAGTTTTAGCGGATTTAGTTCATCACTAGATGAAAATATATTAGAGTACCGACCAGCAATGACAAATAATAATTTTTGTAGGCATTTACCGTCTAAATAGTGGCCTGCAAAGTACCGACATAAGCATACAATTTCAGCACTAAACCTCCTAGGAACCCTATAACAATGAGCCAATTTGTTACCGATAACAGCAAAGAGTTTGCCCAATCCGTTGAAGATAAAATTGCTGAGTTTAATTGGCAAAACTGGGAAGTATCAGAAAGACTGCCGCTAGGGCTGAAACTAGAAAGTGACACCGGTGAGCTTTTGGCTGGCTTTTCTGGAAGAACCTTTGGCAACTGGCTAATGATTGATAATTTGTGGGTATCAGAAAGCCTGCGTGGGCAAAAAATAGGCCACCAACTATTAGCAGAAGCTGAACGGCTAGCTCGAGCGAAAGGCTGCAAATTTGCCATTCTAGATACGCTAAACTTTCAAGCAAAGCCTTTCTATGAAGCTAGAGGCTATGAGGTTAAGTGGACACAGTTAGCATACCCGGAAACGGGTTGTAAATACTTCATGGTTAAAGCTTTGTAGCCATTGCTGATAGCAACAAAAAAGGCACTTATAAAGTGTAATGCCGATCATTTA